>CAMVJR010000173.1 GCA_947167855.1 uncultured Bacteroidales bacterium | reverse complement strand
CTTCGGCCTATGCCATTGAAGATTACGTGCTGGCCAAGTGCTCGCGCCTGTGCGCCCTGGCTCTGTACCATCAGGTGGGAGGGACCCTTCTGGACGGCACCCAGCTCATGATTTGCCGCCAGGATGCCCATGGCAACCAGCATTTTGACTGGGCCGCTTCCAAGGCACAGATTGCGGCCCGCTGCAAAGATGTCAAGGGCCCCATCGTCATTGCTGGCGGCTATGGCATGCTGGATTCCGGCTACGTGGTGCGTGTGGGCAAGGACGGTGCCCATATGATGGCTTCGCTCATCGCCGCCGTACTGGAGGCCCAGAGTATCGAGTTCCACATTGAGGCTCCCGGAGTGGGAGGCCTCCCGGCCATGACCTACGACGAGGCAGCCCACTACTGCGCATCGGCCAATGCCCCCTTCTCCTCATCGGCCATCTGGCCGGCCAAGAATGCCGGCATTCCCATCCTGGTCAAGAACATAGAAGACGAGTCCTTCGAAGGCACCATCATCTCTACCGGCTCTTCCCACAAGACCGGCGTCATTGCAGATAAGGATCTCAATCTTATAACCGTATACGGAACGGGCCTGCTGGGCCGCGTGGGTATGTCGGGCGGCATTTTCTCCTGCCTGGCCGCCGCCGGTGTCAACGTCCGTTTCATTGCCCAGACTTCCTCCGAGTACAGTATCAGCTTCGCCATTCAGGAGGCCCAGAAAGACTGTGCCCTTGAAGCCATCCGCGGCCTCTTCCAGGACAACCCGCTCCTCCCGCTGGACGACGTAGTGGTCCTCAACCAGGCCGTGGGAATAGTCACCGTCTTCGGAAGCCGTATGCGCAACCTGCCCGGCACCTCCGGCGCCGTGTTCAGCAAACTGGGCGCCGCCGGCATCAACGTCATCGCATCGGCTCAGGGCGGAGAAGAACTCTCCATCTCCCTGGTTCTCAACGAGGCCGACACCGATAAAGCGGCTGAGCTACTACAGAAGTAAAAAAAAAAAGAGGCGCGAGCCTCTTTTTTTTACTTGATGATGCCTTCTTCCTTGAAGACTTTCGTGAGGGCTTCCACAGCCCGGTCTACCTGTTCGCGGGTGTGGGTGGCCATCAGGGAGAAGCGGATGAGGGTGTCCTGCGGGGCGCATGCCGGCGGGATTACGGAGTTGATGAACACACCCTCGTCAAAGGCGCGCTTGGTTACGATGAACGTCTTCTCCAGGTCACGCACGTAGAGCGGGATAATGGGGCTCTCGGTCTCTCCAATCTCAAAGCCGGCTTCCCGGAAACGGCGCAGGGCGTAGTTGGTAACATCCCACAGTTTAGTGATGCGCTCAGGCTCGGCCTGGATGATGCGCAGGGCTTCGCGGGCCGATGCGGTGGCTGCGGGCGTGTCGCTGGCCTGGAAGATATAGGTGCGGGCGGTGTGACGGAGCCAGTTGATGATCACTTTGTCGGCTGCGATGAAGCCGCCGATGGCAGCGAGGCTCTTGGAGAAGGTGCCCATGATAAGGTCTACTTCGTTGGTGAGGCCGAAGTGGTTGCAGACGCCGCGGCCCTGCTGGCCGAATACGCCCAGACCGTGGGCCTCGTCCACCATGATGACTACATTGTCGTATTTGTGCTTGAGCTCAACAATTTCCGGCAGTTTGGCCAGGTCTCCTTCCATGGAGAACACACCGTCCACCACGATGAGCTTGACAGAGTTCTTGGGGCAGCGGCGAAGGCAGCGCTCCAGGTCCTTCATGTCGTTGTGCTTGTAGTGGAGGCCCTTGGCAAAGGACAGGCGGCGGCCATCCACGATGGAGGCGTGGTCGCGGTCGTCGCAGATGATGAAATCGTCCTTGGTGAGAAGCTGGGGGATCACACCGCTGTTCACGGTGAAACCGGTAGAGAAGACAAGGGCTTCGTCCTTGCCCACGAACTGGGCCAGCTCTTTCTCAAGCTGTACGTGGATGTCCAGCGTTCCGTTGAGGAAGCGGGAACCGGCGCAACCGGAGCCGTACTTTTTGAGGGCTTCGATACCGGCGTTGATGACTCGTTCGTCTCCGGTGAGTCCGGTATATGCATTGGAACCGAACATCATAATCTGGTGACCGTCCATGGTCACTTCGGTTCCTTGTTTGCTGGTTATCTGTCTGAAATAAGGGTAAATACCCTTTTCCATCATTTTCTGAGGCAGGTCATACTTGGCCAGTCTGGCGTGTAAAAGTCCCATTCTTAGCTGGTTTTTTAGTAACGTAAATCATGCAAAAATACGAAAAATATTTTTAATCAGACTTAAATGGAGATTTTTTCGTACCTTTGGAAGTTAATTCGTTATAATATATGGAAGAGCGCAAACTCAACTTTCTGGAAGAAATCATTGAAAAGGACCTGGCCGAAGGCAAGGTGGACAGCATTATGACCCGCTTCCCTCCGGAGCCCAACGGTTACCTGCATCTGGGCCACGCCAAGAGCATCTGCCTCAACTTTGGCCTGGCTCAAAAATATGGCGGTAAGACCAACCTGAGATACGACGATACCAACCC
>CAMVJR010000172.1 GCA_947167855.1 uncultured Bacteroidales bacterium | reverse complement strand
AACTACAAAGAGGCCATCACCTCCAGCTACCAGCTGCGTGAGGTCTTCAAGAAGCAGACCGGCGGTCGCGGTAAGTTCGCAGACATCATCGTTAACGTCTCTCCGGCCGACGAAGGCGTACAGGGTCTTCAGTTCATCAATTCGGTGAAGGGCGGTAACATCCCCAAGGAATTCATCCCTTGCATTGAGAAGGGCTTTACCTCCGCTATGGCCAATGGCGTTCTCGCCGGCTACGAGGTGCCTTCCCTCAAGGTGGAAGTTATCGACGGAAGCTACCACCCGGTAGACTCCGACCAGCTCTCCTTCGAACTGGCTGCCCGTATGGCTTTCCGCCACGCCTGCCCCAAGTGCCATCCGGTACTGTTGGAGCCCATCATGTCCCTGGAGGTGGTTACCCCCGAGGATTATATGGGTGACATCGTGGGAGACCTCAACCGTCGTCGTGGCCAGATTGTTGCCATGGACTCCACCGCCAACGGTGCACGCATCGTCAAGGCTTTTGTTCCGCTTTCCGAGCAGTTCGGTTACGTCACCGTGCTCCGCACGCTGTCCTCCGGACGCGCCACCAGCACCATGACCTTCGACCACTACGCCGAAGTTCCTGCCAACCTGGCCAAGGACATCGTGGAGAAGAGCGGTTACCGTTTGAGCGATGACGAGTAAAGTTTAGCAAAAGTAAAAAAGTAATTGATATGAGCCAGAAAATCAGAATCAAGCTGAAATCTTTCGATCATATGCTGGTGGACAAGTCTGCTGCTAAGATCGTTGATACAGTGAAGGCAACGGGTGCAAAGGTTGTAGGTCCCATTCCTCTTCCCACCAACAAGAAGATCTTCACTGTGAACCGCTCCACCTTCGTGAACAAGAAGAGCCGTGAGCAGTTCGAGCTGGACTCCTACGTTCGTCTGATTGACATCGACGAGTCCAACGCCAAGACCGTAGACGCCCTCATGAAGCTCGAGCTTCCCTCCGGCGTTGAGGTTGAGATCAAGGTGTGAGGTTGATCCCTCACACTTTTTGGCCCCATAGCTCAGCGGTTAGAGCAGCGGACTCATAATCCGTTGGTCCTGGGTTCAAATCCCCGTGGGGCCACTCATAAAGCCGGCGTTTGCCGGCTTTTTTGTTTTTCTTTTGAAAAAACTGTAACTTAGCTCGTTATTAGATATTTACAGGAATGTTTGGTCACGTCTTGACGACCTTGCTGTCGTTTTTCATACTCCAGGCCTCTCCCTCCGTACTGTGGAAGGCCGTAGTCAATCACTCTGAAGGCAAGAATTACCAGCTTGTAGTAACGGGCCAGGTTGCCCCTGACTACTATGTCCACCCTATGGCAGACCCCTATGTGGGTACACAGCTGCAGGTGGAAGCCGGGGACGGGATAGTCCTGTCCTCTGAGGTGGTGGAAGAGTTCACGCCCTCGGATTACAAGGGGGAAACCGTGGTGACGGGCACCTATGTGCTAAGACAGGATTTGCAGATAGAGGGTAGTGAGGCGGTAAAAGGAACCGTGACCTGGAGTGCCTGCAGCGGAGATTTCTGCGGTATGCCGGAGGATTACGAGTTCTCCGTTCCGGTGGGAGCGGCATCGGCCAGTCCAGCATCGGCCGGGGATGGAACCCAGTCCGGCAAGAACGCCGGCGTTCTCTGGGGCCTCATCCTGGAAGCCATCCTCTGGGGCTTTCTGATGCTCCTTACCCCCTGCGTGTTCCCCATGGTGCCCATGACGGTGTCCTTCTTCCTCAAACAGAGCGGAACGCCGGCCAAAGGCCGCTTCAACGCCTTTATGTACGGCCTGTTCATCGTCCTGCTGTATACCATTCCCATCTGCCTTATCATCGGCCTCACCTGGGCTGCGGGAGGATCGGCCGTTACGGCGGACATCTTCAACTGGCTGTCCACGCACTGGCTCCCGAACATCCTCTTCTTCGTGATCTTTATGGTGTTCGCCGCCTCCTTCTTCGGTGCCTTTGAAATAACCCTTCCCGCCAGCTGGACCACGAAGGCCGATGCCGGAAGTTCCAAGGGCGGCCTGTTGGGTGTGTTCTTCCTGGCCCTTACGCTGGTGCTGGTGAGCTTCAGCTGCACAGGCCCCATCGTGGGCACCGTGCTCATCAAGAGCACCCAGGGAGAGTTCTGGACCCCGATGATCACGATGCTGGCCTTCAGCATTGCCTTTGCCCTTCCGTTTACCCTGCTGGCCTTCTTCCCGTCCATCCTGAAGAAACTGCCCAAGAGCGGCGGGTGGCTCAACAGCGTAAAGGTGGTGCTGGGCTTCATAGAGATTGCCCTGGGCCTCAAGTTCCTCTCCACGGCAGACCAGACTTACCACTGGCACATCCTGGACCGGGAAGTGTATCTGGCCATCTGGATTGTGTGCTTCACCCTTCTGGGCCTGTACCTGCTGGGCAAGATCCGCTTCAAGCACGACAGCCCGCTGGAGTATGTCTCTGTGGGGCGTCTGGCCCTCGTTATCATTGATTTTGCCTTTGTGGTCTATATGATTCCCGGTATGTGGGGCGCCCCCCTGCGGGCTCTCAGCGGCTACATGCCGCCCCTGGAAACACAGGACT
>CAMVJR010000171.1 GCA_947167855.1 uncultured Bacteroidales bacterium | reverse complement strand
ATGGTGCAGCTCTTGATGCCGGCTTCTTCTCCTTCCAGCAGGGAGGTGACGGTGTATTTGTAGCCGTTGCGCTCGCACCAGCGGGTGTACATGCGCATGAGCATGGCGCTCCAGTCGTTGGCTTCGGTTCCGCCGGCGCCGGAGTTGATGGTGAGCACGGCGCCCAGGTTGTCGCCTTCATTGCCCAGCATGTTGCGGAGTTCCAGGGCCTCGACGGCCTCTACCGCCTGGGCATAGGCTGCTTCCAGCTCTTTGGTCTCCGGGGTTTCCAGGGCTTCGTCCTCCGATCCGGAGAGGCTGTCCTTGGCAAAGTCGTAGAGCACTTCCAGATCATCGGCCTGTACGCGGGCCTTGTCGTAGGAGGTTACCCAGGACTTGACGCCGGCCAGTTTCTTGAGGAAGGCCTCTGCGGCTTTTGGGTCGTCCCAAAAGTTGGGCGCCAGGCTTTCCTGCGTCTTTTTCTCCACCTCTTTCCGTTTGCCGGGAATGTCCAGGCAGCCTTCCAGATTGGAAAGCCGCTCCTGCAGGTCTTTGATCTGTTCCAGAGTAATCATAACTTACAAAGATAGCAAAAAATCTGCTATCTGCAGCGTTCTACATAGGCCTCAAAGAGCTTCAGCCATTTCTCTTCCCCTTTCTGGAGCATCTTCTCGGGATGGAACTGGACGGCCCAAACCTGGTCGGTTTCGTAGGCCTCTACCAGGCCGTCGTCGCTGCGGGCGGTGATGCGGATGCCCGGGGCGGGATCCTTTACGGCCTGGTGGTGGAAGGAATTCACTACCAGGGAGTCGGGCCCGTACAGGCGGGAAAGGAGGCTTTCTCCTTCCAGGCCGATCTTATTGAAAACGCCGCCGCTGTGACCCACGGTCTGGGGAACCTGGGAGGGAATGTCCTGATAGAGCGAACCGCCCATCATCACGTTGAGCAGCTGCTCTCCGCGGCAGATGCCCAGCAGGGGCTTGCCGGAAGAGAGCGCGGCGCGGGCCAGGAGGCTGTCACTGTGATCCCGCACGGCGTCGATATATACCGTTTCGTTGAGGATCTCTTCCCCGTACCAGGCTGGATTGACATCCTCGCCGCCGGAGAAGATGACTCCGTCCAGGGCGGCTACCAGGGCATCGGCCTCTTCCCGCGTGGATACGGTGGGAAGGACCACGGCCACGCCGCCGGCCTTGCTCACGGCCTCGGTATAGGCCGTGGCCAAAAGGGAGGAACCCGCAGAGGAACGGGAACAGGTAATGCCGATAACGGGCTTTTTGGGGGCCGAGCAGGCCGTCAGGGCCAGGACCGCCAGGAGGAAGAATGCAAGATACTTTTTCATATGGTTTCAAAGGTACAAAAATTGCCGTCAAAAATCATTACCTTTGTATGTATATTTTAAAGATAGAAATGAATCAGATCAACAACGCCTACGTATCGGACAAGTACCAGTACACCATGGGAAAGTCTTACCTGGACTGTGGAAAACATCAGCAGATTGCGGTTTTTAACCTCTTTTACCGTCAGGCCCCCGAGAACAACAACTGGGCGGTGGTGAGCGGCACCGAGGAAGTGATAGAAATGGTCAAGACCCTGGGCACGGAGCCGGAGGAGTTCTACGAGAAGTTCCTTCCCGGAGAAGCCTACAAGGAGTTCCGCCACTACCTGAGCACCATGAAGTTCTCCGGAGACCTCTACACCATGCGGGAGGGAGAGATCGTATTTCCCAACCAGCCCATCGTAACGGTGGTGGCTCCGCTGGTGGAGGCCCAGGTGCTGGAAACGCCCATGCTGTGCATCCTGAACCACCAGATGGCCGTGGCCACCAAGGCCTCCCGCGTGTGCCGGTCCACGGACAAGCCCGTCAGTGAGTTCGGCTCCCGTCGCGCCCATGGCCCCTGGGCTGCCGTATACGGTGGCAAGGCCGCCCAGATTGCCGGTTGCGCCAGCTCCTCCAATATCCTTACCGGCGCCTTTAACAACGTGCCTTCTACCGGCACCATGGCCCACAGCTTCATTACCTCTTACGGCAGCACCGTGGAAGGGGAGCACAAGGCCTTCTGCGACTATCTCAAGACCCACAAGGGAGAGAATCTGATTCTCCTCATCGATACCTACGACACCCTCAAGTGCGGCATCAAGAACGCCATCCGTTCCTTCAAGGAAAACGGCATCGACGATTCCTACGGCCCCGGTTACGGCGTGCGTCTGGACAGCGGTGACCTGGCCTATCTCTCCCAGGAGGTGCGCCGCATCCTGGACGAGCACGGCTGCAAAAAGTGCAAGATCTTTGCTACCAACGGTCTGGACGAGTACCTCATCACGGACCTGGAGCGCCAGGGCGCCTGCATAGACAGCTATGGCGTGGGAGATGCCATTGCTACCTCCAAGGCGGCCCCCTGCTTTGGCAATGTTTACAAACTGGTCCAGATAGACGGAGAGCCCGTGCTCAAGCGTTCGGAAGACAAGATCAAGCTCATCAACCCGGGCTTCCAGATCACCTGGCGCATATCGGCCCAGGACAAGGAGAAGGGCAACTCCCTGGACGGCTACGTGTTCAAGGCCGATGTCACCTGCCTCCGCGGAGACGC
>CAMVJR010000170.1 GCA_947167855.1 uncultured Bacteroidales bacterium | reverse complement strand
CGTAGGCGAAGTCTCCGTCGGCCCCCAGTTGCTGGCGCATGCTGGAGAAGAAGGAAAGGTCTATGTAGAGGTTTTCATCGGCCGAACAGTAGAAGGGACCCATGGCGGCCTGGCCCTGCCCGCAGGAGGTGGAGGTGCTGCCGGTATAGAGAACCAGGGTAGGGGCCTTGTAATCTCCCAGGCCGTTGTCTGCGAAGTACTGGGTCCAGACGTCTTCCGTAGAAGCCAGGATCTGGCGCGAGAACTTGGCCAGGGCCTCGTTCTCCGGGGTGGGCTCGTAGTTGGTTACGGTTTGGCCCACGCCGCCCGACTGGGACACTACGTTAATGACGTCTCCCAGGTCTCCTCCCATCAGGAGGGTAAGGATGGCAACAATGGCAACGCCGCCAATGCCCAGGCCGGCCACTTTGCCGCCGCCCATGCCTCTGCGGTCTTCTACGTGAGTACTTTCGCGTCTTCCGTCCAGTTTCATAGAGATTAGTTTTAGTTGTTACCACAAAGTTAATAAAAATGTTGGTAAAATTCTTCTCGCCATTCTTGTAAGAATGGAGGATTCGCTATAACTTTGCAACTTGTTTTTTGGGTTAGTTTTTGTAAAAAATGAAGGTTGCAATTATCATGGGCAGCGCCAGCGACTACGAAGTCATGTCGCCAGCTATGTCCACTCTGGAAGAATTTGGCATTTCCTACGAGAAAAAAGTGCTCTCCGCACACCGCAATCCGGGCCCCCTGGCAGAGTATGTAACCTCGCTCCGGGACAAAGGCTGCGAGATTGTGATTGCCGGCGCCGGCGGTGCCGCCCACCTGCCTGGAGTCATCGCCGCCCTCACCACGCTCCCCGTGATCGGGGTGCCGGTGAAATCCAAGGCTCTCATGGGTATGGACTCTCTCCTGTCCATTGTGCAGATGCCCTCCGGAATCCCTGTAGCCACCATGGCCATTGACGGTTCCAAGAATGCTGCCCTCTACGCAGTAGCCATCATGGCCCTCCACGACCAGACCCTTGCGCAGAAACTCCAGGAGTTCCGCAAGCAGCAGAGCGAAAAAGTACTCAATACAGTAATATAGAATCGTGCCCACCACCGCATACGCGCTGGTGGGCACTGCTTTTTAATTTATGGAAAGACCCAGGAGAATATTTGTAGAGAAGCGGGAAGGCTTCCGCGTAGAGGCTGCCAGCCTCCTCAAGGATTTCAACGAGAACCTCTCGCTGTCTCTTCGTTCACTCAGCCTTTACAATGTTTACGACCTCTTTGGCTTCTCCGACGAGCTGCTGGAGAAGTGCCGCTACAGCGTTTTTGGAGAAACGGTAACGGACGAGGTCAGTGACACCGCCCCCGTGGGCAATCAATACCTGGCCGTAGAGTATCTGCCCGGTCAGTTTGACCAGCGAGCCTCTTCGGCCGTGGACTGCGTGCACCTGATTGATCCGCAGGCCGATGTCCAGATCAAGAGCGCCCGCCTGCTGGTCTTTGGAGAAGAGATTACCCCCGAAGAGCTGGACCGCGTGGCCCACTACTTCATCAACCCGGTGGAGAGCCGCCGCAAAGACCTGAGCGTCCTCTCCCTGGCCGAGAAGGCCGATGTCAAACCCCTGGAGGACCTGACCGGCTTCATCGACATGAAGGAGGAAGCCTTTGGCCCGTTCTGCAAGAGCCATGGCCTGGCCATGAATACGGACGACCTCCGCGAAGTGGTGAACTACTTCCGCGGGGAAGGCCGCAACCCCTCCGAGACCGAACTCCGCATCCTGGACACCTACTGGAGCGACCACTGCCGCCACACCACCTTCACCTCCCAGCTGGAGGAGATCACGGTAGATGAGTCCTTCATGAAGGCCGAACTGGAAGATTCCCTGGAACTCTTCCACAAGATGCGTAGGGAACTGGGCCGTACCCAGAAGCCCCTCTGCCTCATGGAGCTGGCTACCATCGGTGCCCGCTGGCTCAGAAAGAACGGCAAGCTGGAAGACCTGGAGCAGAGCGAAGAGAACAACGCCTGCAGCATCTTTGTGAACGTGGACGTGGACGGCCAGATGGAAAAATGGCTGCTCCAGTTCAAGAACGAGACCCATAACCATCCCACGGAGATTGAGCCTTTTGGCGGCGCCGCTACCTGCCTGGGCGGAGCCATCCGTGACCCTCTGTCGGGCCGTGCCTATGTATACCAGGCCATGCGCGTGACGGGTGCCGGAGACATCTGCGCCCCCGTGAGCGCCACCATCCCCGGCAAACTGCCCCAGCGCATGATTTCCAAGAAGGCCGCCGCCGGCTATTCCAGCTACGGCAACCAGATTGGCCTGGCCACCACGCATGTGCGTGAGATTTATTCTCCCGGCTACACCGCCAAGAGAATGGAGATTGGCGCCGTAGTGGGTGCCGTCAAGGCAGACAACGTACGCCGTGAGAGTCCCGCTCCCGGCGATGTGATCCTGCTGCTGGGCGGCCGCACCGGCCGCGACGGCATTGGCGGAGCCACCGGTTCTTCCAAACAGCACACCGAGGCCTCCCTGGAGAGCTGCGGCAGCGAGGTGCAGAAGGGTAACGCCCCCGAGGAGCGCCAGCTCCAGCGCCTGTTCCGCCGTCCGGAAGTGACCC
>CAMVJR010000169.1 GCA_947167855.1 uncultured Bacteroidales bacterium | reverse complement strand
AAGGTGGGAAGCGCCGGCCGTGCCGCCCTCAACATGCAGATCCGCATTGATTCCCCGGACCCTCGCAACGTCCCCGGAGAGGTGCAGGTAAAGGGCCCCAACGTGTGCCTGGGCTATTACAGGAACGAAGAAGCCACCAAGGCTTCCTTCACGGAAGACGGCTGGTTCCGCACCGGTGACATGGGTGTCATTGACGAGGATGGCTACCTCTTCCTGCGCGGCCGTTCCAAGTGCATGGTGCTGGGCCCGTCCGGTCAGAATATCTATCCGGAAGAGGTGGAAGCTACCATCAACAACTTCAACTATGTGGTGGATTCCCTGGTTGTGGAGGACGACGGCGGCCTCACCGCCCTCATCTATCCCGACTGGCACCAGGGAGAACTGGACGGCTTCTCCCGCCAGGACTTCGAAAAGCGCATTACCGGCATGCTGCCCGCCATCAACGACGAACTGCCCAAATATGCCCAGATCAAGAAGATTGAACTGATGCCCGAAGACTTTGAGCGCACGCCCAAGAAGAGCATCAAGCGTTATCTTTATCAGAGAACCTAATGGAAAAATTCGACCGCAGCTATTTGCAAATGGCCGAAGTATGGGCCCAGAACTCCTACTGCAAGCGCAGGAAGGTGGGAGCCCTGCTGGTCAAGGACCGCACCATCATCTCGGACGGATACAACGGCACCCCCTCGGGCTTCGAGAACATCTGCGAAGACGAGAACGGAGTAACCAAACCCTACGTGCTGCACGCAGAGGCCAACGCCATCACCAAGGTGGCCAAGAGCGGCAACAGCAGTGAAGGCGCCACGCTCTATGTGACGGCCTCGCCCTGCGCAGAGTGTGCCAAGCTCATTATCCAGTCCGGCATCCGCCGGGTGGTGTACCGCGATGCCTACCGCCTCACGGATGGCATCGACCTCCTGGCCCGGGCCGGAATAGAGGTGGAACAGATTCAGTAATCCTATGCAAAAGAATACCGTAGTCCATATCATAGAAGTGGTGCTGGGCGTGGTCATCGGGGCCATGGTCACCTTCTCCATTGTCCGTTACCGCGAGCGGCAGCACCTCATCCACTCCCAGTACACAGACTGGCGCAAGCTCAACCTGATCCTGGATATCGTAGAGAAGAATTATGTGGATACGGTCAACATGGAAGGCATGACCGACGCCGCTGTCACGGCGGCCCTGGCCAAGCTGGATCCGCACTCGGTGTACCTCCCGCCCGTAGAGCTGGAGGCCTCCGAGCAGGAGCTGGCCGGCAATTTTGACGGCATCGGCATCCAGTTCAACGTACCCAACGACACCGCCATCGTGCTGGAAGTCATCGCCGGCGGTCCCTCCGAAAAGGTGGGCCTCCAGCCCGGTGACCGCCTCCTCAAGGTGGACGACCTGGTGATAGCCGGCGTCAAGTACCCGCAGGACAGTATGGTGCGCCATATTAAAGGCCCTTCCGGCAGCAAGGTCACCATCACGGTCAAGCGGGGTCCGGACATCATTCCCTTTGAGATTACCCGCGGCAAGATTCCCGTGCACAGCATGGACGCCGCCTTCATGATCCAGCCCGGCGTGGGCTACCTCCGCCTGAGCAAGTTCTCCCGCACCACGTACAAAGAGTGCCACGAGGCCGCCATGAAGCTCATGGACCAGGGCATGGCCCATCTCATCTTTGACATCCGGGACAACACCGGCGGCTACATGGACCAGGCCCTCCTCCTCTCCAACGACTTCCTCTCCTCCGGAGACACCATCGTGTACCTGGAAGGAAAGCATCGGCCCAAAGAGGTTTACAAGGCCGATGGCAGCGGCAAGCTGCAGAACGTCAAGCTGTCGGTGCTCATCAGCGAAAATTCGGCCAGCGCCAGTGAAATCTTTGCCGGAGCCATCCAGGACAACGACCGCGGAACCGTGGTGGGCCGCCGCTCCTTTGGCAAGGGCCTGGTGCAGGAACCCTTCTTCTTCACGGACAAGTCCGGCATCCGCCTCACCGTGGCGCGTTACTACACGCCTTCGGGCCGATGCATCCAGAAGCCCTACGGAGAAACCAAGACCGACTACAGCTACGACATTTACCGCCGCTACGCCGACGGGGAGGTCTTCAGCGCTGACAGCGTCAAGCTCAATAAGGAAGACGTCCATTACACCCGCGGTGGCCGCGTGGTATACGGAGGCGGCGGCATCATGCCGGATGTCTTCGTTCCCATGGACACCACCCGTGCATCGGCCTTCTATATTGCCTGCAACCGCAAGGCTACGCAGATGCGCTTTGCTTCCGAGGTCTTTGACCGCCATACCCGCGCCCTGGCCCGGATTGATTCTTTCCCGGAGATGGACGCTTTCCTGGAGGGGCTCAATTTAAAGGCCGATTTCCAGGCCTATGCCAAGAAGAAGGACGGCCTTACCTGCACGCCGGCCGAATGGGAAGCCACCGCTCCCTACCTCCTGCCGCAGCTCAAGGCCCTCATCGCCCGCTACTCCAAACTGGGGGACAACGCTTTCTACAAGTACTACCTCCCCGTAGACGAAACCGTCACCAAAGCCCTGGAGCTGATTGAAACCCTGTAATTTTTAGTAACCTGTTCCCTACGGGAAGTGGGTTCCGGGGGTACGCTCCTTCGGAGCTATCCCTCCCACCACCAGTTGTACTGTCAGGAAAGTGAACTTTCCCGCCAGCACAACTGCCGGCGGGCCCCTC
>CAMVJR010000168.1 GCA_947167855.1 uncultured Bacteroidales bacterium | reverse complement strand
CCGAAAAGCGTAGCAGGTGGAGAAAAAAATACGGACCGGCGACGTTTTGAGTCCTGACCTGCGACGATGCCCACGAGATCGCGGAGCAAACTACCCCAGGGCAGACTTGCGGAAGGAGCGGGGGGAGGAGCCGAGGCGGGCGCGGACGAACTTGCCGAAGGTGGAGAGGTTGGTGAAACCGAAGCCCACGGAGATTTCCTTGATGGAGCGGTCCGAGAAGCGGAGCTCGTGGGAGATGGCGTCCAGCATGTAGTCGTGGATCCAGGCCATGGCCGTTCGGCCACTCGCTTGTTTGACGGCAGCGGAGAGATACTTGGGCGTGATGCAGAGCTGGCGGGCGTAATCGGCCACGGAGGCTCGGCGGCCTTCGGAGACCGCCAGCAGCTCCAGGAAGCGGCGGAAGACGAGGTCCTTTTGCTGGAAGAGGGCGCTTCGGCCGTATTTCATGTTTCTTTCGACGATGATGCTGACCTCGTAGAAAGCGGCGGTCATGAGGGACTGCATCACCTCCTTGTAATAGTAGTCGCGGGGGCCGGAAAGCTTGTCCACAAAGAGGTAGAAGAAGTGGCTGGCGATGCTCATTTCGGCCTGGTTCATATGGAAGACCGGATGCTCCATGGCGTACATCATCACGGACCAGAGGCGGCCGCCGGAAGCACCCACCGTCTTCTGGAACTTGGTATAGGACATACCAAACAGAAGGCCGTGGAAGTCCTTGGAGGGCCGAAAACGGGCCAGCACGGACCGCGGAGGACAGATGAGGATATCGGACTTTCCCACCTCTATGGGCTTGTCTCCAAAGGAGAGCCGAAGGCGGCCGGAGACCACAATCATGGAGAGGATCATCCCCTCGAGGGCATGGGAAGTCTGGCGGAAGGCATCCAGGCTGTCCACCACCACCATGTCACCGTCGGCGTAATTCACGTTATTCATACCACAAAAGTAGAAAAAATAACACTAATACTGTGCAAAATTTCCTCCAAATTTGTCCACGCCAAAAAAAAGGCCCTACTTTGCGGGCCCAAAAAGTGAGACAGAATGGAATTCAAATCAGTCAATCAGTTGCTGCAGGAAAGCTTCCGGAAAAACTGGGACAAACCTGCGCTATCCAACCATAACGGAGTCACCCTCAAATACAGCGACGTAGCCAGACGCATTGCCAAGATCCACATAGCATTTGATCAATGCCATTTAAACAAAGGCGACAAAGTAGCCATCTGCTCCCGCAACCAGGCCAACTGGGGCGTAAGCTTCATGGCGGCCCTCACCTACGGAGCCGTCCCGGTGCCCATCCTGCACGAGTTCAAGCCCGGCAGCATCCACCACCTGGTGAACCACTCCGAGGCCCGCGTGCTCTTTGTAGACGAAGTAGTCTGGGAAGGCCTGAACATAGAGGAAATGCCCTCCCTGCAGGTGGTGGTGCATATCAACACGCTCAAGCTCTTCTATGCCGAAAGCCCGCAGCTGCAAAACGTGAGGAACCACCTGAACGAGAGCTTCGGCCATCAATATCCCAGCGAATTTACCCCGGAAGACCTCCACTATTATGCAGACTCTCCGGACGAGCTGGCGGTCATTAACTACACGTCGGGCACCTCCGGGTTCTCCAAAGGCGTCATGATCCCCTACCGGTCGCTTTGGTCCAACATGGAGTTTGGCTTCCAGAAGTTCCCGGAGCTCCAGGCCGGCGACTCCGTGGTGTCCATGCTGCCCCTGGCCCACATGCTGGGACTCATGTTTGACTTCCTCATGGAAATGGCCCTGGGCATGCACGTGCACTTCCTTACCCGGATGCCCAGCCCCAAGATCATCGTAGAGGCCATGGAGAGCATCAAGCCCCGCATCATCGTAGCCGTGCCGCTAATTGTAGAGAAAATCTACAGAGCCAAATTAAGGCCCATCATCGAGCGCAACCGCTTCTTCTTCCGCATCCCCCTGCTGGACCAGTACCTACGCAAACGCATCAAAGAGGAGCTCACAGCCACCTTCGGCGGCAACTTCCTGGAACTGGTGGCGGGTGGAGCCGCCGTGAACCCCGAGGTGGAAAAGTTCTTCCGCAGCATCGACTTCCCCTTCACCGTGGGCTACGGCATGACCGAATGCGGGCCGCTCATCTCCCACGCCCGCTACGGCCTGGCGCGAATGGGCTCTTGCGGGGTGGCCGTTCCGCACATGACCATCCGCATAGACTCCGAGGACCCGCAGAACATTCCCGGAGAAGTGCAGGTGCAAGGTGCCAACGTGTTCCTGGGCTACTACAAGAACCCGGAAGCCACGGCCCAGACCTTCACAGCCGATGGCTGGCTCCGAACCGGAGACATGGGCATCATGGACCCGGACGGCTTCCTCTATTTAAAAGGCCGAACGAAATGCATGATCCTGGGGCCGTCGGGCCAGAACATCTACCCCGAAGAGCTGGAAGGCGTACTAAACAACTTAAACTATGTAGTAGACTCCCTGGTGATCGAAGACCAGGACGGCCTCACCGCCCTCATCTACCCAGACTTTCCCAAAGCCGCACAGGACGGGATGGGTAGTGAGGAGGTGCAGGCGTATCTAACGGCCCGCATCCCAGCCGTGAACAAGGAACTGCCCAACTATGCCCACATAAAAAAGTTTGAGTATTTGCCCGAAGATTTCGAGCGAACACCCAAACGAAGCATTAAGCGGTATATCTACCAGAGGCGCTAGTAAACCTTGACGCGGAGTTTAGCGTAAGC
>CAMVJR010000167.1 GCA_947167855.1 uncultured Bacteroidales bacterium | reverse complement strand
AGGAAAATCTCATGGTCGCTGTACAAAAACTGCTTGATAACCGGGAATATGTTCTCGGTGGTTACTCCAATTTGACCTTTGTTTGCCATATGTATCTGTCTTTAAATATTCGGTTACTGCCTCTTGCGAGGTCGCTTCTGAATAGTCAAATTACAAGCCAAAGGCTTTCTGCTGACAAATTGGCAGGCGCAAAGATGGTAAAAATTAAAAATATTAATTATCTTCGCAGTAACTTATTGATTGATATATGAAAGGAACCTTCCCTGTAGAGCGGTTCAAAAATCTCCGCACGCCCTTCTACTACTATGATATGGACCTTCTCCGTCGCACCCTGGAGGAGATCCGCCATCAGTTACAGGTGCTGGACTGGCCGGCGGCTCAGGTGCATTACGCCATCAAAGCCAACCACAATCCCGTTATCCTGAACTTTATCGCCCGCTTTGGCTTCGGCGCAGACTGCGTGAGCGGAGGCGAAGTGCAGGCCGCCCTGGAGGCCGGTTTCGACCCCAAGACCATCTTCTACGCCGGCGTAGGAAAGGCCGACTGGGAAATCCAGCTGGGCCTGGACGCCGGTATAGGCCGCTTCAACGTGGAATCCACGGCCGAGCTGCACGTGCTGGCCGCACTGGCCGCCGCCAGCGGCAAGGTGGCTCCCATCAGCCTCCGCGTGAACCCCGACGTGGCCGCCCATACGCACAAGAACATCACCACCGGTACGGCGGAGAACAAGTTCGGCATCCATTACTCCGTGCTGGAAGACGTGATCCGCGAGGCCCAGAGCCTGCCGTCCATCGAATTCATCGGCCTGCATTATCATATCGGCTCCCAAATCCTGGACCTGGAAGATTTCAAGAACCTCTGCCACCGCAACAACCAGATTGTGCATGGCCTTCAGGCCAAGGGCATAGAAATCAAGGACATCAACGTGGGCGGCGGCCTGGGTATTGAGTACAACCACCCCAACCGCTACCTGATGGCAGACTTTGCCGGCTACTTCCAGACCTACAGCGACGAGCTCAACACCAACCTGCCCATCCACTTTGAACTGGGCCGAAGCATTGTAGCCCCCTGCGGATCCCTCATCTCGCGTGTACTGTATGTGAAGGAGGGTCTGGAGCGCGAGTTCGCCATCCTGGACGCCGGCATGAACGACCTCATGCGTCCGGCCCTGTACCAGGCCAGGCACCGCATCGAAAACCTGTCTTCCGAGGAAGATCTGGAGCCCTACGACGTGGTGGGTCCCGTCTGCGAAAGCTCGGATGTCTTTGGCCAGCAGGTGATGCTGAACAAGTGCAAGCGAGGAGACCTCATTGCCATCCGCAGCGCAGGAGCCTACGGGCAGTCCATGGCCTCGCAGTACAACTGCCGCCCCCTGGCCCCCGCCGTCTTCTCCTCCGAATACTAATAAAATGGGGTGCACCGGTCGGTGCACCCCATTTTATTATTTGTATAGGAAGCGGCGGATGGACATCTTGGGAGTTTTCTCGAAGGGCTTGTCCATGAGTTCCACCTTGGCAATCTGGCTGTAATTGGGCAACTGACGGTTGGCGCCCAGTTTGATGTTTTCGGGGATTTCGGCCTTGGCCTCGGCGTCCAGGAGGGACTTGGCGATGGCCTGCTCATCCAGGAATACCAGGGCCACCAGCTTGCCGCCACGGTCTACCACCACGGATTCCATCACGAAGTCCTGGTTGTTAACCACGGCTTCCAGCTCTTCCGGATAGATATTCTGGCCGGAAGGTCCCAGAATCATATTCTTGGAGCGGCCACGGATGAAGATGTTGCCGTCGGCATCCATGATACCCAGGTCTCCGGTGCGGAGCCAGCCGTCCTCGGTGAAGGCGTTGGCGGTGGCTTCTTCGTTCTTGAAGTAGCCGATGGTGATGTTTTCACCACGGGCCTGGATTTCACCTACCACGTGCTGGGGATCCTCGGAATCGATGCGAACCTCGGCCACGTCTACGGCCTTACCGCAGGAACCGGCCACATACTTGGTCCAGTGCTCGTAGGCCAGCAGGGGGCAGGCCTCGGTCATTCCGTAGCCCACCAGGTAAGGGAAGCCAATCTTCTTGAACAGGCGCTCGACCTCCGGGTTGAGGGCGGCACCACCCATGATGAACTCCTGCACATTGCCGCCGAAAGCCTGTACCAGGCCATCCTTCACTTTCTTGTAAATGATGTTGTTAAGGCCGGGAATCTTGGTAAGGAACTTGATGGCGGGCTTATCCAGGGTGGGCTTTACCTTGCTCTTGTAGATTTTCTCCATCACCAGCGGAACGGTGATGAGGAGGTAGGGCTTCACATCGGCAAAGGCCTTGAGGAGCGTAGCCGGGGTGGGAGCCTTTCCCATCCAATAAATAGAGGTACCGTTGCACAGCGGATAGAGGAACTCGATGACCAGGCCGTACATATGAGCCATGGGAAGCATGGAGACCATCTTGTCACCGGCCGGCACGTTGCGCTGGCTGAAGTCTACGTTGGCGGAGAAGTTGCGGTACGTAAGCATCACGCCCTTAGGGTCTCCGGTAGAACCGGAAGTATAGTTGATGGTGGAGAGGTCGTCCCAGTTGTCCGTAGGGAAAACAACATCTTCCGGGCCGAAACCCTTGGGATACTTCTCTTTGAAAAGATCATCCAGATGGTCTACAGCGTCCTGGATCTTGGCATCCCTGCAGAAGAGGACCTTCCAGTTGTCTACGTCAAAGACCACCCTGAGGGCGGGCATCTTCTCAGG
>CAMVJR010000166.1 GCA_947167855.1 uncultured Bacteroidales bacterium | reverse complement strand
GCCTTGGCGGCCGCCTCTTTCAGTTGGGCGGCCGTCAGTTCCTTTCCTATCTTCTGGGCTATTTCGAATTCTTTCATTCGGCGTCTAATTCAGCCAATGCAAAATCATAGGCGCCAACAGAGATGGCCGTGGAAGTGCCAATCTTGTCCAGGATGATGCCGATGCGCTTCTGAGGATCGTAGGTGACGGTCTTGTCCGTTCCGTAGATCTTGAGCTCGCGGGCTTCTCCCTGGGCAAACTGGGCAAATTCGGCCTCGTCGTCCAGGTTGTATACCTTCATCTGGACGCGCTGCAGGACGTCTCCTCCCAGCGTTTTCACGGTGCCGCGCATCTCTTCCAGCAGAGCCGGCATAAAGAACTTGGCCGATGCGGAAATGCCGCCGCCAATGACCACGATGCCGTCCATGAGCTGGGCGGCCTGGGCGATGGCCAGACCGGCTACGTGGCCCATTTCCTCGAAGGCAGCCAGGGCGGCCTTCTGGTTACCGGGACGCTGGCCGTCGGCAATGTCATAGATATCCTTGGGCGTGAGGCTGGCATCCTGTACGCCGGACTGTTCGGCATAGACTCTCTTGACGGCGCGGATGGCTATGCTGTCTTCCAGGATAACACCGTTGATGTGCGGATTGGGCAGGCAGTAGGTTTCTACGCAGCTGTTGTCTCCGCGGTTGAGCTGGCCGTTGATGACGCAACCGATGCCGCAGCCGGTACCAAAGGTGTAACCGATGAGGTTGCGAAAACGCTTGTTGCTGCCGTAGGCTTCCAGCTTGTCGTTGACCTCCGGGAGGGCGCCGCTGAGGGCCTCTCCAAAGGCAAAGAGGTCACCGTCGTTATTGATATACACGGGAATGCCGAAGACTTCCTTGAGGTACGGTCCCAGGGCCACACCGTCACGGAACGACGGGAAATTGGGCAGGAAACCGCCGATGATGCCGGCGGGATAGTCTGCCGGGCCGGGGAAGGCAAAGCTGATGGCCTCCGGTTTCACGTTTCCCAACTGGTTGATCACGTTCTTGAATCCCGTTACCATGGTTTCCAGGCACAGGTCCAGATTGTTGGCGTTGGAAGGAAGGGTGATGGTTTCCAGAATGAACTGCTCTCCCCTCATGGCGTTGAAGCGCAGCGAATTGCCGCCTGCATCCAGGGTGAGCACCACCCGCTTGTCGTTTTTATACTTTCCCATAAAGTCTTTTGGTTATGTCGTTCTAACTTTCAAAGTTCGGAATAATCCGCGACATTTCCAAAAGGGAGGGGCGGCCTAGAAGTCGGCCATGCGGGAGACGGGGGCCACGTCCAGCGGGGTGCGTACGCCGGCCTTGTACTGGAACCAGCCGGCCACGGCTATCATGGCGGCGTTGTCCGTGGTGAACTTGAATTCCGGCAGGTAGGTGTTCCAGTGGCGCTTCTCTCCTTCGGCCACAATCCGCTCGCGCAGGCCGCTGTTGGCCGATACGCCGCCGCCGATGGTGATTTCCCGGATGCGGGTTTCCTTGGCGGCGCGGATGAGCTTGGTCATGAGGATGTCGATGAGCGTTTTCTGGAAGCTGGCACAGAGGTCTTCCTTGTTGTTTTCCAGGAAGTTGGGGTCTTTGGCCAGCTCGTCCCTCACAAAGTACAGAAGGGAGGTCTTGATGCCGGAGAAGCTGTAGTCCAGACCGGGGATGTTGGGTTTGGCAAACTGGAAACGGTTGGGGTCTCCCTGCTTAGCCAGCCGGTCAATGACGGGGCCACCGGGATAACCCAGGCCCAGCATCTTGGAGCACTTGTCAAAGGCTTCTCCCACGGCATCGTCGATGGTCTGGCCCAGGATCTCGTACTCCAGGGGGCTGTTCACCTTGACAATCTGGGAGTTACCGCCGGATACCAGCAGGCACAGATACGGGAACGAGGGCTCCCGCACGGGCACGTCCGGCTGGCGGACAAAGTTGGCCAGGATGTGTCCCTGGAGGTGGTTCACCATGACCATGGGGATGTCCAGCGAAAGGGACAGCGCCTTGGCAAAGGAGGTGCCCACCAGCAGCGATCCCAGCAAACCCGGACCGCGGGTAAAGGCAATGGCCGATAATTGCGAGGCCTCTACGCCAGCCCGGCGCAGTGCCTCCGAAACCACGGGCACGATGTTCTGCTCGTGGGCACGGGATGCCAGCTCCGGAACCACCCCGCCAAAGTCCTTATGGACTTGCTGTGAGGCTATTACGTTGGAGAGCAGCACACCATCCCGCAGGACGGCAGCGGAAGTGTCGTCGCAGGAAGATTCTATTCCCAGGATATAATCGGCCATGGTTGATACATTTAGGGGTGCAAAGATACAAAATTATTGTTAATTTTGTAGGATAATGCGCAAAGGCCTCAAAATAACCGCCTGGATCCTGGGACTGCTGGCAATTCTGCTGCTGGCGGGCCTGGTGGCCCTACAATCCCCCGCCGTACAGACGGCGCTGGGAAAGCGTATAGTTGGAATCATTCAAAAAAACACCGACGCAGACATCCAGTTCGGGGATCTTTCCATCCGCCCGCTGGAAGCCATCATCCTCAAGGACCTGGTGGTGCGGGACAACAAGCCCGCCCTTCCGCAGTTGGACACCATCCTGTACGTGGACAACCTGTCCGTGAAGTTCTCCCTACGGGGCCTCTTAAGCGGAAGCGGTATCCATGTGAGCCGGCTGCGCCTGATCGGCTGCGGCTTCAACCTGATTACTGAGCCGGACCCCCATCGGCCCGGAAAGAATGTCACCAACCTGGAGCGTGCCTTCGGCCTGGTGTCTGACGAGCCCAAGGAGAA
>CAMVJR010000165.1 GCA_947167855.1 uncultured Bacteroidales bacterium | reverse complement strand
TTCTACGACGAGGCCCAGATCAAGCAGGGCGCTGCCTTCTGCAACAAGATCTGGAACAGCTACCGTCTGGTGAAGGGCTTCCAGGTAGATGCCTCCGTGGCCCAGAGCCCGGCGGCCAAGCTGGCCATCGAGTGGTTTGCCGCCAAACTGAGCGACACCGTGGCCCAGGTGGAAGACCATTACAGCAAGTTCCGCATCTCCGATGCCCTCATGACCATTTACAAACTCTTCTGGGACGACTATTGCAGCTGGTACCTGGAGGCCATCAAGCCGGCTTTCGGCCAGCCTGTGGATCCCGAGACCTATAAGAAGACGCTGGAATATTTTGAGGCCCTCCTCAAACTCATCCATCCCGTGATGCCGTTTATCACCGAAGAGCTGTGGCAGGACATTGCCGAGCGCAAGGAAGGGGAAACCATCATGTATGCTCCCACGCCCAAGGCCGAAGCTTTCGATCCCGCCGTGCTGGAGAACTTCAACCTGGCCGCCGAGGCCGTGAACGGTGTGCGGTCGGTCCGCAACCAGAAGAACATCGCCCCCAAGGAAAAGCTTCATCTGCTGGTGAAGGGGAGTGCCTTCCCCTGCATCCCGGTGGTGGAGAAAATGGCCGGTGTAGATGTTGAGCTGACCGGGGAGTTTGGAGACGCCCAGGGTGTTGGATTCATGGTCCGCACGCAGGAAATGTTCGTGAAAATGGACGGTCTGGTGAACGTGGCCGAAGAGATTGAAAAAGCACAAAAAGAGCTGGAATATCAGCAGAAATTCCTGCAGGGAGTGCGCGCCAAACTGGCCAATCAGAACTTCGTAGCCCATGCTCCGGCCGCTGTTATCGAAAACGAGCGCAAAAAGGAGGCCGATTCGCTCTCCAAGATCGAAAGCCTCGAATCTAAACTTAATACTCTGAAAAGAAGTATTTAAAACATATTTGTTATAACCGATAACATTTTTGTTGTGGCAATTTTTAAGACTTCTTTCCCGGTCAGGTACTACGAAACCGACCAAATGGCGGTGGTACACCACTCCAATTACATCCGTTACTTCGAGATAGCGAGGGACGAGATGATGGTGGAGCTTGGAATCCCTATTGAAAAGTGCGAATCGGAACTGGGTGTCCTGGTTCCCATCGTATCGGTGGAATGCCACTTCCGGCACCCTGCCCACATGGGAGATGTCCTCACCGCCACGGCCGAGGTGACCAAGGTACCCATGGCCAAAATGCTCATCAAGCAGGCCGTCTACAACCAGGACGGAGTGCTCTGTGCAGAGGGATCGGTGACCCTGGGGTTCCTGAACAAGGAGACCTTTACCCCGGTCCGTTGTCCCGAGCCCGTGGTGGAATTGTTTGAACAAAAACTAAAAGCTCAATAGTATGCATATCTATCCGTTGGTATTTGGAACTTGGGAGATTATCCTCATTGTCCTTGTGATTGTCCTGCTGTTCGGTGGCAAGAAGATTCCCGAGCTGATGAAAGGTGTGGGCAAGGGCGTCAAGAGCTTCAAAGAGGGGATGAACGAGGTAGAGAAGGAACTGAAGGAAGAGCCCAAGAAGGAAGAGACTTACTCCAAGGAAGAAAAGTAACGTGGAAGGGAAGGACGTCGAAATGTCCTTCTGGGACCACATTGAGGCCCTGAGGGGAACGCTGTTCCGCTCGGTGCTGGCCGTGGGCATTGGCTCCATTGCCTTCCTCTGTTTTCCCAAACCACTTTTTCAGGTCGTCTTCTGGCCCACCCGGTCGGATTTTCCGCTTTACCGGTTGCCGGGGGTGGATTTCTCGATGGACCTGATCAATATCGAGCTGTCGGCCCAGTTCTTCTTTTATTTAAAGGTAGCGGTGCTGTGCGGCCTGGTGGTCGCTTTCCCCTTTGTGGTCTGGGAGATCTGGAAGTTTGTGGCCCCGGCCCTGTACGACCACGAGAAGAAGGCGGTGAAAAAAGCCTTCGGCCTGTCTTCCGGCCTGTTTTACCTGGGCGTGGCAGTAGGGTACTTTGTGGTGCTGCCCGTGTGTCTGATGTTCTTTGTGAACTTTTCCGTGAGCGATGCCATTGTGAATACCATCTCGCTGAGCTCCTATATGTCGCTCTTTACCTCCATGGTATTCCTGATCGGGATTCTGTTTGAGTTTCCTACCGTGATCCTAGTGCTCTCCAGCATAGGGGTCCTGACGCGACAGAACTTAAAGCAATGGAGAAAGTACGCATTCGTAATTGTCTTAATATTATCGGCTTTCATAACTCCTAGCGACCCGTTCTCAATGTTTGTTCTGGCCATTCCGCTGTATGGCCTGTTTGAATTCTCCATCCTTTTGTGCCGTGATATCCGTCAATAATGTAACCGTGGCCTATGGCAGCTATGTGCTGCTGGACGGCATCAACTTCCATATCAGTGAGCAGGATAAGATTGGCCTGGTGGGTAAGAACGGTGCCGGCAAGTCCACTTTGATGAAGCTCATTACGGGGGAGCAGTCTCCCACGCAGGGCAGCATCGAGAAGCCGGTGGGCATCCGGATCGGATACCTTCCCCAGGTGATGGAGCATCACCGGGGACACAGCGTACTGCAGGAAGTCCTTTCCGTGTTTGAGCACATCAGTGCCATGGAGCAGGAACTGCACAGGATTACAAACGAATTAGCAAATAGAACTGATTACGAATCAAGCGAATACGCGTCGTTAATTGAACGAATGAATGAGATTAACGACAAGCTGGCTCTGGAGTCCGGTCTCTCTCCCGAGGCCCAGGCCCAGAAGGTGCTCTTCGGCCTGGGATTCAAGCCGGACGAGCTGGACCGGAATACGGAAACCTTCAGCCAGGGCTGGAACATGCGTATCGAGCTGGCCAAGATTCTGCTGTCGGCCCCGGATGTGCTGCTGCTGGATGAGCCCACCAACCACCTGGACATCGAATCCATCGAGTGGTTCGAGGATTACCTGAA
>CAMVJR010000164.1 GCA_947167855.1 uncultured Bacteroidales bacterium | reverse complement strand
CTTCTGGATAATACCCAGCTCTACGCCCAGGTCCACGATTTCTCCGCTGCGGGAAATGCCTTCTCCAAAGACAATGTCAAACTCTGCCTTCTTGAAAGGCGGGGCCATCTTGTTCTTGACCACCTTTACCTTGACGTGGTTGCCCAGGGCTTCCTCACCGTCCTTGATCTGGGTGGTGCGGCGGATGTCCAGGCGCACGGAGGCATAGAACTTAAGGGCGTTACCGCCGGTGGTGGTTTCCGGGTTACCGAACATGATGCCGATCTTCTCACGCAGCTGGTTGATGAAGATGCAGCAGGTATTGGTCTTGGAGATGTTGGCGGTGAGCTTGCGGAGAGCCTGGCTCATGAGACGGGCCTGCAGACCCACCTTGTTGTCTCCCATTTCTCCCTCGATTTCTGCACGGGGAGTAAGGGCGGCCACGGAGTCAATGACCACAATGTCCACGGCACCGGAACGGATGAGGTTGTCTGCAATTTCCAGGGCCTGTTCTCCGTTGTCCGGCTGGGAGATGAGGAGGGTGTCCAGATCTACGCCCAGGGACTTGGCATAGGTGCGGTCGAAGGCGTGCTCTGCATCAATAATAGCAGCGATGCCGCCCGTCTTCTGCGCCTCTGCGATGGCGTGGATGGCCAGCGTAGTTTTACCGGAGCTCTCCGGTCCGTAAATCTCAATGATACGGCCTTTGGGGTATCCCCCGATGCCCAGAGCGTGGTCCAACGAAATGGAACCGCTGGGAATAACTTGAGTTGAATCCCATTCCGGCTGGTCTCCCAGCTTCATGATGGTTCCCTTTCCGTAGTCTTTCTCGATCTTGTCAATGGTTGCCTGGAGTGCCTTGAGTTTGGCGGCGTTCATTCCAGTTCCTTCAGCTTCTTTTGCCATACGCTAATGTGTTAAATTAATGTTGCGGGCATCCTTAACCGCATCTACAAAGATAAGTAAACTCCACCGATAAACCAAGCTACGGAAGCTCAATTTCGTAAGCAAATTCATAAGACTCACCCGGAGCCAGCGAGTGGTTGCAGTCGCGCTCCGAGATGTCTCCCGTGAAGCCTTTCCGGTCGGCAATTCCGCACCAGGGCTCGATGCACACAAACGGGCAGCCGGGTTTGTACGGGGCCCAGAGGCCATAGGCTTCGGCCTGCGGGCAGTTGACGCGCAGCACTTCCTTCTTCTCCTTGTCCAGCAGCGCCACCGAAGCGACGATGGAGCGCTCCAGCAGGAAAGCATCGGCCTTGAACGTATCCGCAGAGAGGACGATCAGGCCGTTCTCGTTGGGCACAACGGTAGGGGCCGAAGGAACCCGCAGCCCACCTTCCAGATAGGAGAAAGCCGTCGGTTCCACGACCCGGCCCTGGTGATCGAAGCACTGCAGGTAGCCGTGCACGGGGTCATCGGCCTTATAATCCGGCATCAGGAAAGCCGGATGGGCACCGATAGAGAAATGCATGGTACGGGCCGATGTGTTCTTAACGGTCCAGGAGCATGTCACGGACTTCTCCGTCATGGGATAGCGGGCTTCCAGGATAAAGGTATAGGGATAGTTCTCCCGGGGTTCCTTTTGCTCGTACACCCAGGCGTCCCCCACTTTGGTGAAGTCCACATCCCGCGCGAATCCGTGCTGATGCATCTCGAAAGCCTTGCCGCCTATGCGCAGCGTTTCCCCGGCCGGGAGACCCACCACCGGGAACAGAATGGGCGCCACACGCCCCCAGAATGCCTTGTCGGCGTTCCACATATACTCCCGGTTTCCCCGCCGGAGACCCCGGAGTTCGGCTCCATGGGGAGCCACGGTAATCTGAATCTTTTCCATTTCCTCAAAGTTAGCAATTTTTTGCTTAAATTTGTGCCTATGAAAATTGCCATTGCAGGAACCGGATACGTGGGCATGAGCCTGGCCACCCTCCTAGCCCAGAAGAGCGAGGTGGTAGCCGTGGACGTGGTCCCGGAAAAGGTAGCCAAAATCAACCGCCGGGAATCCCCTATCGCAGACGACTATATAGAACAGTTTCTCCGGGAGAAGCCGCTCAACCTCACCGCAACCCTGGATGCCAAAGAGGCCTATAAAGGGGCCGATTATGTAGTGATAGCTACACCTACCAACTACGATCCCCAGCAGAATTTCTTTGATACGTCCCATGTGGAGGAGGTGGTCAAACTGGTGCTGGAGGTAAATCCGAAGGCGGTGATGGTGATCAAGAGTACGGTGCCGGTGGGTTACACTCATTCCCTGGAAGAGAAATACCCCAACGGAAAGTTCTTATTCTCCCCTGAGTTCTTACGTGAAAGCAAGGCCCTGTACGACAATCTGTATCCGTCCAGAATTATTGTTGGATACAACCGTTCTGCGAAAAACCAATTTTCCTCTGCCTCCACAGAGCCCACGCTCCAAGAAGCGGCCCAGAAGTTTGCAGCACTGCTGAAAGAAGCTTCTTTGAAGCCGGAGGTTCCGGTGCTCATGATGGGAACCACCGAGGCGGAGGCCGTGAAGCTGTTTGCCAATACGTACCTGGCGCTGCGGGTGAGCTATTTCAATGAACTGGACACGTATGCGGAGATGAAGGGGCTGGACACCAAGGCCATCATCGAGGGCGTGTGCCTTGACCCGCGTATCGGCACGCATTACAACAACCCCAGCTTTGGGTATGGCGGATACTGCCTTCCCAAGGACACCAAGCAGCTGCTGGCTAACTACAACGATGTGCCGGAGAACCTCATCCAGGCCATCGTGGAGTCCAACCGCACGCGCAAGGACTACATAGCAGACCGGGTCCTCTCCAAGGCCGGCTACTACAGCTATTACGGTCCCAACAATACCTTTGCAACGGCCCAGGAGAAGGACGTGACGGTGGGCGTATACCGCCTCACCATGAAGTCCGGATCCGACAACTTCCGCCAGAGCGCCATCCAGGGCATCATGAAGCGCATCAAGGCCA
>CAMVJR010000163.1 GCA_947167855.1 uncultured Bacteroidales bacterium | reverse complement strand
AGGGTCTGAACATTGACAAGAAGGACATCACCATCCTCGCCGGTGAGGTGAAGGAAGTTGGTGAGTACGAGGCCGCTGTAAAGATCTACAAGGCCATCAAGGGTACCTTCAAGTTTAACGTTGTTGCCGAGTAATTCAGCAATAGCCCATACAATTAAAAGCCTGTCGTTAATGCGTCAGGCTTTTTTTTTCTTATGCCTGTTTCCTCCGGGAAGTGGGTTCCGGGGGTACGGACCTTCGGTCCTATCCCTCCCACCGGCAGAGCCGGTGGAACGGAAGCCTACCCCTTCCTCCTGGAGATATAATTATTTGATGTCGGTTAGTTTTACGGCTTGGAAGGTGATGTGGGCCTGGGAGCTTTCGTAGAGGATGCCCACGGTTTCGCGGTCGATCATGGTGAGGCAGGAGTAGCCCCAGCCGATGCCTTCGTCCAGCAGGAGGCGACGGGTCCAGGTGGCGCCACCGTCCAGGCTCATCTGGATGGTGATGTTCTTCCGTTCTTTCTTGTCGGCCGGGTTGGAGAACAGGAGGATGTCTTTCCAGAGGCTGTTCTGTTTGGACGGGACGGCGATGAGGCTGGCCATGCAGACGGGCTCGATGAGGCGGCCGTCCGAGATGTGTTTTCTCCAGGTGATGCCCATGTCCTTGGTGACGTACACGGCGCGGCCGGTCTTGGCGTTGTCCCGCATGTTGAGCATGAGCACGCCGGGCTCCAGTTCTACTACCTGGCTTTCGGTGGTATTCTGCTTGGCGGCGTTGTGCACGTGCCAGGTTTCACCGTGGTCCCAGGAGTACATGATGCCGGCGGCCGGGGTGCGGTCCGGTTCCGGTCCCTGGTGCTGGAAGGGAACCACCAGGACGCCGTTGCTCATGGTGATGCCACGGCCGGGGCCCTGGAAGGTGAAGTTCCAGTCTTCCTGTTTTACCTGTTTTGTGATGCTGACGGGTTCGCTCCAGGTGAGGCCGTCGTCCTTGGAGCGGCTCATCATGAGCTGCGGGGTGGTTTCCGGCTCAAAGCCGCTGCCGGCGGCAAACCATTCGTGTACGCCGGGTTTGGTCCCGTGCGCCCAGGTGGCAAACAGAAGCAGGTCTCCCGTTACCTCATCTACCAGAATGCAGGGGTCTCCGATTCCGTTCTCTCCCTGGGACTTGCCGCCCCATTCACCCATGTCCATGGCTACGATCATGGGCCCCCAGGTGCGGCCTCCGTCGGTGGAGCGGGAGACACCGATGTCGATGTCTTCCTGCAGGTCGAAGGAGCTGTTGTGGCGGATGTCATAGCAGGCTACCAGGGTTCCGCTCTTGGTGGTAACCAGGCCCGGAATGCGGTAGGCGGCTACTCCGGCATCGCCCTCGCTGCGGACGCGGCGGGCCAGGCGATGCTCCTTGATGCCGGTCTCCTCAATCTGGAAACCGCTGGCCCGGACCATCAGGAGGAAGGTTCGGGACAGGTCCTTGATGGGCTCGTCCTTGATATGTACGTAGAGAAGGCCGTTCTCCACGTAATAGTTCTCCAGGGCCTCCTTGGGAAGGCCGATGACGGAGACCTTCCACTCGGGAGAAGCCCCGTTGGGGACGATGACCTGCGCCACGGCCACATCCTGGCCCGTCACCACCGGCACCTGCAGGTGGTGAAGATGAATAAGGGCGGCCGACAGAAGGGCCACAAGAGAAGTCGCTATCATATTTTACTGGGTGTAAAAGTCTATCATCCGGATCACAGCCCGGGTGCAAACGGGGCAGAAATCCTTGCACTGGTTGGTTTTCATGCGGCAGTCCGGGGCCGGGCGGAAGACGCCCTTGGACTGGTATCCGCCGCCTTCGTAGAGGCCCACGCCCTCGTGGTCCATCAGATCGGCCCATTTGCTCTGGAAGTTGACCAGGGTGGTGAGGTTGGGCTCCCAGGGCTCCGTGTCGGCGGGGTACTGGGTCTCGTACATGTCGTCGTAGTAGTACTCGTCCCCCAGGCCGCCAAAGGCGTGGCCAAATTCGTGCACCAGCACCGGCACAAAGGTGGGATGGTCGCTGTTCATGATGGTGAGGCTGTTGTAGATGCCGCCTCCGCCGTAGATGTCCGTATTGGCCAGCACGATGATCTGCTCAAAGGGCACCGTTCCTATGATATCATAGACCTCCCATACGGAAGAGGTGGTGAGGTAACGGTCCATGTAGAAGGTGTCAAAGTGGCTGGAAGTGGCCGTTGAGCGCCATTCCCCCTTGCGGGGAAGGCTTACGCCGCTTTGGGCCGATGGAGAAAAGACAGCCCGCAGGCTGAAGCTTTCCTTGCGGGAGGCAAAGGGCTCGTGGGAGAAGAGGGCATCGACCGCGCGGCCGGCGTCCTTGAAGAACTTCTCCTTCTCGGCTTCCGTATATCCTTCTGCCACCACTACGATGTCCACGGTCTGGGCCAGGGAACCGCCCTCCAGGAGGGTACGGGTCTCGTAGCCTTTATCGGCCAGGGGACGGATCAGGATATCCTTTGGATCCACCCGGTGTTTCAAGGAGCCGGACACTTTGCCGTGGGTATCGGTGAGGGAGACTTCAATGTCTACAGGTTTTTTAGGATAGGGGACCTGGAAGCTGCTCTCGAAGGCCTTCTGCACCTGGGTGGCTTCCTCCGTTACCGTCCATTCCTGGAACAGGGTGGAGAAGCTGTGGGCATACAGGCAGGCTCCGCTTTCCGGATCCAGCACGCGGATCTGGCCGTTGCCCTTGAGTAGCGGCTCGGCCAGGTGCGCCCTTCGGCCTGCCCAGGCGCCGGTCTCGAAGCTTTGGCGCCAGTAGATGGCCTGGTGCCGGGCATCCCCGCACAGGACGTAGTCCAGCCGCAGGGTGGAGTCTGTAAAGACTTCCTCAAACACGACGTCCTGACCCTTCAGGACAAAGGCCGATAGCAGCAGGGCCAGGGAAAGGAGGACTTTTCTCATAAGCTGTTGATAAAGGCTTTCATGGCGCCCTGCTTGGCATAGGCCGAATGGAAGAGG
>CAMVJR010000162.1 GCA_947167855.1 uncultured Bacteroidales bacterium | reverse complement strand
TTATTTAGGAGCTTTTATGTACAGGACTACGGCTATGATGGTGTATAGGTAGTTAGGCAGCCAGATGGCCACGGACGCCGGCAGGGTATCCGTAATCACAAACATCTCGCTGAACTGCATGAACAGGATGTAGGAGAAGGCCAGGGCCGTTCCTGCCGCCAGGTTCCAACCCATGCCGCCGCGCTTTTTCTTGGTACAGAGGGCCAGGGCTATCACGGTAAGGATGATGGTGGAGAAGGGCAGCGAGTAGCGGTTGTTCTTCTCAATGAGGGCCATGTTCACAGAGGCGTCTCCCCTCATCTTCTGCGCCTCGATAAGCTGGTTGAGTTCCCGCTTGTTCAGGCGCTGGATGGTGAACTTGTTCATGAAGAAGTCGTCTCTGGTGAGGCTCAGGGTTGTATCCATCTGGCGGCCGCTGCGGATATGGTCCCGCATGCCTTCGTCGTATTCCCGGACAAACCAGTTTCTCAGGTGCCATACGCCGGTGATGGTGTCGTACTGGGCGCTTTCGGCCGAAATCTTGGAATGCAGGCGTCCTCCCGACAGGTCTTCCAGCGTAAAGTTATAGGCCGTATTGTTGTACGAGCTGAAGCTTTCCAGATACACAAAGCGGTCGTTTTCCAGCTTGTAGTGCATGTCGTGGCCTATCTTGACCTTTCTCCAAGGGTTGTACTTCTGCTCAAACTCCACGCGCACACCGTTGGCATGCGGCAGCACCCACTGGCCCAGTTCCAGGGACATGACCGCAATAAAGAGGGCCGATAGGATAAAGGGCAAGGCAAACCGGTGGTAGCTGATACCGCCGGAGAGGATGGCCACCACTTCCGAGTCCTGCGTCATCTTGGAAGTGAAGAAGATCACCGTCAGGAACACGAACATGGGAGCGTACTGGTTGATGAAGTACGGCACCCAGTTGAGATAGTAGTCGAAAACGATCTCATGGAGCGGGGCTTCGCGCTTGATAAAGTCTTCGATCTTTTCACTGATATCGAAGATGATGATGAGCACGGCCAGGAAGAGGATGGACACGAAGAACGTCACCAGGAATTTCCTGATGATGTACCAGTCCAGCCGCTGGAGTCCCTTGAACTTGAACGTCATAGGCGCTGCATGAGTTTAGGGATCACGGCGTTTTTCCAGGAGAGGAAATCGCCGGCCAGGATGTGCTCCCGGGCCAAGCGGACCAGATCCAGATAGAAGGCCAGGTTGTGCTCACTGGCCACCATGGCCGCAAACATTTCCTTGGCAATGAACAGGTGATGGATGTATGCGCGGGTGTAATAACTGTCTACGAACGACGTGCCCTGCGGATCCAGGGGGGTGAAATCGTCTGTCCATTTGGAGTTGCGCATGTTCATGATACCCTCCCATGTAAAAAGCATGCCATTGCGGCCGTTACGGGTGGGCATCACGCAGTCAAACATGTCAATGCCCCGGGCTATGCCCTCCAGGATGTTGGCGGGGGTGCCTACTCCCATCAGGTAGCGGGGCTTGTTGTCCGGTAACAGCGGGCAGGTAACCTCCAGCATCTCGTACATCTTTTCCGTGGGCTCCCCTACCGCCAGGCCGCCTACGGCGTAGCCGCCGCGGTTGGCGTTGTCCAGCCCAAGGGCGTGCTCCACGGCCTGCTTTCTCAGTTCCGGGTACACGCAGCCCTGGATGATGGGAAACATCACCTGCTGATAGCCGTAGAGGGGCTCGGTCTCGTCAAAGTGTTTGGCAAAACGCTCCAGCCAGCCCTGGGTGAGCCGCAGGGACTTGGTGGCGTAGCGAAGGTCTGCGTCTCCGGGGCAGCATTCGTCCAGGGCCATGATGATATCGGCCCCTATCTTTCTCTGCGTTTCTACGTTGTTTTCCGGCGTAAAGATGTGCTTGCTGCCGTCAATGTGGGAGGAGAACTTGCAGCCTTCTTCCGTGAGCTTGCGGATGGGGGCCAGGGAGAACACCTGAAAACCGCCGCTGTCCGTGAGGATGGGACGGTCCCAGTGCTCGAATTTGTGCAGGCCGCCGGCTTTGTAAAGGGTGTCCAGGCCGGGTCTCAGATAGAGGTGATACGTGTTACCCAGGATGATCTGGGCCTTGATATCGTTCTCCAAATCCCGGTGATAGACGCCTTTGACGGAGCCCACCGTACCCACCGGCATAAAGATGGGGGTGAGGATCTCTCCGTGGTCTGTGGAAATCTTGCCGGCGCGGGCTGCGCTGGCGGGATCGGCGGCTATCTTTTCAAATATGAACATCCTATTTGTATTATCATACAAAAGTACGGATTTTTTCGTAAATTTGCATAATTGACTTTTCGATAACTACAACACAAAATACCGTTATGCAGATTAAGATCAAACCCGTTACCATCAAGCTCATCGTGATGAACTTCCTGGAGTTTGCCGTATGGGGCGCCTACCTCACCTCGCTGGGGCGCTACCTGGGCAACATCGGCCTGGGAAGCCAGATCAAATGGTTCTTTGCCATGCAGGGCATCGTGTCCATCTTCATGCCCACCCTCATGGGCATCGTGGCCGATAAAAGGATCGAGGCCCAGAAGGTCCTCTCCATCTGCCATGCCCTGGCCGGCCTGTTCATGATTTCGGCCGGTATCTATTGCCTGTCGGCCGGTGATATGGTGGAATTCTTCCCGCTGTTCCTGCTGTACAGCTTCAGCGTGGCCTTCTTCATGCCCACCATCGCCCTGGTCAACTCCGTGGCCTATAACGCCCTGGCCAAGGAAGGCATGGATCCCGTGAAGGAATTCCCGCCCATCCGCGTGTTTGGTACCGTGGGCTTTATCTGCAGCATGCTCCTCACCAACTTCCTCCACATTGACGGAGTGGCCATGCAGGACAGCTACACCCAGCTCATCTCTTCGGGTATCCTGTCCCTCATCCTCTGCGGCTATGCCCTCACCATGCCCAGGTGCCCCATCAACCCCACCGGTGGCAAGCAGTCCCTGGCCGATGCCTTCGGCCTCAAGGCTTTTGCCCTGTTCAAGGACAGCCAGTTTGCCATCTTCTTCATCTTCAGCATGCTCCTGGGCGCTTCGCTCCAGAT
>CAMVJR010000161.1 GCA_947167855.1 uncultured Bacteroidales bacterium | reverse complement strand
TGGGTGAACGACCAGCGCAAGATGCCCGACACCCTCCAGCTGGTGCTCAAATACGACAAGACGGATTCCACCGGCAAGCTCAAGCCCACCAATGAGACCGTCAAGCTCTTCTACTCCAAGGAGTTAAGGGCCGAGATGCAGAAGAAGGAGCAGAATTACCGCAACCGAAAGCACGAGGATACCATAGCCGTCATGACCACCAAGGCCGATCCCACCACGGTGGAGCAGTACGGCTTTGAAGTAGAGTTCAAGTATCCCCTCATAGAAGCGGCCTGGGATTCCCTGGCCTTCCGCAGCGTGAATCCGCGCCAGCAGGAAGCCAAGGGAACGGTAAGGGTGGTCAAGGACAGCACCAACCTGCGCCATTACAGCATTTTCCCCACGGAGCCCATGCAGCTGGGATACGACTATTACCTCAAAATCCCCCACCGCAAGTTCCGGGATATCAACGGTTACTACAACGACAGCACCCAGCTCAAGGTAACCCTTCCCACGGATGAGAAGTTAAGCAATATTACCCTGGAGCTGAGCCATGTTCGCAACAAGTATATCATTGATTTGCTCAACGAAAAGCGCGATAAAGTGATCCGCAGCTTCATTGTGGAGAAGGACGGACCGGTGGTTTTCCCCTACCTCAAGGAAGGTTCCTACTGCATCCGCATCACGGAAGACAAGAACCGCAACTCCCTGGTGGATACCGGCGTGCTGCTGGAGAAGAAACAGCCGGAGAAAGTGCGTTTCTTCAAGCCCAATGACCAATTCCTCATCAAAGTGCTGGAAAGGGCCGAAATGGTCTGGAAAATTGATATAAAGGAGATGTTCCAATGAAGCGTATTATAGCCTTATTAACCGCCTTTCTGTGCTTTGGGTGGCTTTCCCGGGCCCAGGTGAACCTGGAGGAAGAATTCTTCTCCCTGCCGGACACCGTCAGCGCTTCATACCTGGACAGCGTAAAGATCAACATCGCCACGCCCAACGACTATTGGATGATGGGTGTGTTTGGCGGCGCCTCCGCCCAGTTTGGCTACTTTAACCCGGACCGCCTGGTGCGCTGGCAGCTGCAGTATCCCGTGTACGGTTTCTCCGTGGTGCGCCACTTTACCATGTTTGGCATTTTCCCCAACATGGGCCTGGAACTGGGCGCCCAGATGAACTACGAGGGATACGAGTTCAAACTGAACAAGGAAACCGGTTCCCGTACCACCGAGTCGGGCGCTTACAAGACCATGATGACGGTGCCGGAGGTCTTCTTCCTCTCCCACTTCCACATTGACATAGGCTCCCATTTCAAGATCATGGCCAAACTGGGTATTTACGGTGGCTACCGCTGGAAGATCACCCGCGTGCTGGACGAATCCTTCATTGGCGTAGAAACCTACGAGGAGTATGTGAACAAGTTCCATGACTACGACCGCCGCTACAGCTATGGCGTGGAAGGTGGCGTGGGCTTCGGCCTTATGTTCAACCCCATTGAATTCCATGTGATGGTCAACGGCAAGTGGGGTTGGAGCTCGTTCTGGAAGCCGGACTATGCCAGCCCCTATTATTACCGCTATGCCTATCCCCTGGATGCGGGCCTTACCTTTGGCATCTATTATCAACTGACACCCCGATACGGCCACACCCGCGGACAGCTCAAGAAACTGGCCCGCAAGATGGTGGCCCAAGAGAACAATCAATAGTATGAATCCTGAACTGCAAACCCGGACCGTCTGTGTAGGCGATTCCGTTCTGATTGGAAGCGGCCACCCCATCGTGGTCCAGACCATGTGCAACACCCATACCTCGGACATTGACGCCACGGTGGCCCAGTGCCGCCGGCTGGCCGCGGCCGGTGCCCAGCTCATCCGCATCACCGTGCCCGCCATGGCCGATGTCCAGAACCTGGCCCAAATCCGCAGCCGCCTGCGCGAAGAAGGCATCCAGACCCCGCTGGTGGCCGATATCCACTTCTCCTCGGAGATTGCCATGGCTGTGGTTCCCGTGGTGGAGAAGATCCGCATCAACCCCGGCAACTTCCACCCGGACCATGAGAAGGCCCGCGCCCTCTTTGGCCAGTTCCTGGGCCTTTGCAAGCAGTATAACCGCGCCATCCGCATTGGCCTGAATCATGGCTCCCTGGGCAAGTATATCGTTGAAAAATACGGCAATACGCCTGAGGCTATGGCCCTGGCTGCCATGGAATGGGTAGAGATGTGCATCGATGCCCAGTTCTATAACGTGGTGGTATCCCTCAAGGCCTCCAATACGGTGGTCATGGTCAACGCCTACCGGGAGCTGGCCCGCCTGATGAAGGAAAAGGGCGTGGTGTTCCCCCTGCACGTGGGCGTGACCGAGGCCGGCAACGGAGACAGCGGCCGCATCAAGAGCTGCGTAGCCATCTCCACGCTCCTGTCGGAGGGAATTGGCAACACCATCCGCGTGTCCCTGACGGAAGACCCCGCCAACGAGCTGCCTGTGGCGCAGTACCTGGCCCACCGGTACTCCGGTGCTGTGGCGCCGTCCCTATCGGCCCGCGAAGAGAGCATCCTCAAGGCTGCCTGTGACTGGGGCGCTCCCCTTCTGAACCACGAGGTGGACGACATCCCCCTCCAGGACGAGTACCTCAAGGACGAGATCCTGCAGGCCTGCCGCCGCAAATTCTACAAGCCCGAGTACATTGCCTGCCCCGGCTGCGGCCGTACGCTGTACAACCTGGAAGAGACCTTCAACCGTGTGAAGGCGGCTACCGGCGAGTTCAAGAACGTGGTCATTGCCGTGATGGGCTGCATAGTGAACGGCCCCGGAGAAATGGCCGACGCCGACTACGGCTACGTGGGAGAAGGCTTTGGCAAGGTTACCCTCTACCGTAAAAAAGAACCCGTCCTCCGGCACATACCAGAGGACGAGGCTGTAGAACGATTGGTGGAATTAATTAGGAATGATCAGGTAAAATAGCCAGAACCGATTCAACGGCTCGAACTTTATCTCCTACCTTTACTTTAACATCGGCTTCCAGCGGAACAAACAGGTCTATGCGGGAGCCGAATTTGATTACTCCGCACTGTTCTCCGCGGTATTCCACGTGGCCGGGCTCCGAGTAGCAGACGATGCGGCGGGCAAACGTGCCGGCAATCTGCTTGAAGAACACCTCTCCGTACTCATTCTTGAGGCAGGA
>CAMVJR010000160.1 GCA_947167855.1 uncultured Bacteroidales bacterium | reverse complement strand
TCTTTGTCCGTTACCTTACCTATGACGGAGGCTTTCTCTCCGCAGGCTTCCAGGATCTGGATGGCCTTGGGAGCCTCGGCAGCGTCCATCACGGCAATCATGCCAATACCCATGTTGAAGATATTGAACATCTCGCGGTGCGGCACGCCGCCCCACTTCTCCAGCATCTTGAACACCGGCAGGATCTCCCAGGTACCCTCGTAGATCTCCAGGCCCTGACCGGGACGGAGTACGCGGGGGATGTTCTCGTCAAAGCCACCACCGGTGATATGGGCTACTCCGTGGACGTCGCACTGACGGATCACGGACAGCATCTGCTTCACATAAATCCGGGTGGGGGTCAGGAGGACCTCACCCAGCTTGCGGCCACCGAACTCGGGAATGGCATCCTGGTAGCTCAGACCGGCATCGGCCACAATCTTTCTTACCAGGGAGAAGCCGTTGGAGTGCACGCCCGTGGAGGCAATGCCCACCAGCACGTCTCCCACCTTGACCTTGGAACCGTCGATGAGCTTGGATTTCTCCACCACGCCCGTGGTGTAGCCGGCAATATCGTACTCGCCGTCCTCGTACATACCAGGCATCTCGGCGGTCTCGCCGCCCACCAGGGCGCAGCCGGCCTGGCGGCAGCCTTCGGCCACACCGGCCACAATGGCTTCCACCTTGGCGGGGATGTTGTGTCCCAGGGCCACGTAGTCCAGGAAGAAGAGCGGTTCGGCTCCCTGGGCCAGGACGTCGTTCACGCACATGGCCACGGCATCAATGCCGATGGTGTCGTGTTTGTCCATAGCGAAGGCAATCTTGAGCTTGGTGCCCACGCCGTCGGTACCGGATACCAGGACGGGCTCTTTGATGCCCAGGACGGAAAGGTCAAACATACCGCCAAAAGAGCCGATGTTGCCCATCGAGCCCACACGGGAGGTCGAAGCCACGTGCTGTTTGATGCGTCGCACCACTTCGTAACCGGCTTCCAGATTTACGCCGGACTGTTCGTAAGATTTTGCCATATATTAGTCTTCGCTGTTAAAATCGTCATACAATAAGGTGGGATACTCACCCGTGAAGCAAGCCTGGCAGGGATCGGCGCAGCCAAAGCAGGAGTCGCGGGTGCTTTCCGGGCTCAGGTAGCCCAGGGAATCGGCCTGGATGGCCTCGCAGGCTTCTTCCAGGGTGCGGTGGGAGCACAGGAGCTCCTCCGGGGTGGAGGTATCCACGCCGTAGTGGCAAGTGTACTTCATCATGGGGCTGGCAATGCGCACATGCACTTCCTTGGCACCGGCCTCGCGCAGCATGCGCACAATCTTGAGGGAGGTGGTACCGCGGACGATGGAGTCGTCTACCAGCACAATCCGCTTGCCGGCCACGATGCTGCGCACCGGGGAAAGCTTCATCTTCACGCCCAGTTCACGCATGGACTGAACGGGCTGGATGAAGGTACGGCCCACATATTTGTGCTTCACGAGTCCCATCTCGTACGGGAGGCCGCTTTCCTCTGCATAACCCATGGCAGCGCTGAGGCTGGACTCCGGCACACCCACTACCATATCGGCCTCTGCGGGGCATTCGCGGGCCAGGCGTCGGCCGGCCTCTTTTCTGTAGGCGTGCACGTTGCAGCCGTCTATATCGCTGTCCGGTCGGGCAAAGTAGATGTATTCCATGGCGCACATGCGGTGGCGCGAGAACTTGGAATACAGGTTGCTGCGCAGGCCGTGCTCGTCCAGGCAGATGACCTCTCCGGGGTTGATGTCTCTGATGAATTCGGCCCCCATGATGCCAAAGGCGCAGGATTCGCTGGAAACCACGTAGCCGTCTCCCAGCTTACCCAGGCAGAGGGGCTTGATGCCGTATTTGTCGCGGCAGGCGTAAATGCGGTTCTTGGTTACAATCACAAAGGTGAAACCACCTTCCAGCATATTGAGAGCCTTGATCAGGCGTACGATTCGCTCTTCCTTGCCCGTCTTCTTGATCAGGTGGGCCAGGATCTCACTGTCCGTGCTGGTCTGGAACAGGCTGCCCTGCTTCTCCAGATAGGCGGTCAGCTGGGGAGCGTTGATCAGGTTGCCTTCACCGGCCATGGCAAAGTCTCCGGTATAGTGGCGGAAGAACAGCGGCTCCACGTTCTGGAGGCCGCCCTTGGAGGCATTGGCATACTTGACGCTGCCCAGTCCCAGGTTGCCAGGAAGTTTCTTGAGTTCGCCGTTGGTGAACACTTCGCTCAGAAGGCCCTGTCCCCGGTAGGAATGGGGCTGTCCCTCCTGGTCAAAGGTAATGATGCCGGCTCCTTCCTGACCGCGGTGCTGCAGGTTGTGAAGACCGTAGTAGATGAGGGTGGATGCGTCCTGGACGCCGTATACTGCAAGTACGCCCATTATTCGATAGAATTTAGTCTGTCAAGTACTACCCGGTAGCTGGCCACTACGTCGCTCAGGTCCAGCCGGAAACGGTCTTTGTCCAGTTTCTCTCCGGTGGCCTCGTCCCAGAAGCGGCAGGTATCGGGGGAAATCTCGTCGGAGATGATGATGTGGCCGTTGTCGGAGGCGCGGCCAAATTCCAGGCGCATGTCTACCAGCTCAATGCCCACCGTATGCAGGAGTTCTCCCAGCAGTTCGTTGGTCTTCAGGGCCACCTGCTTCACATGGGCCAGTTCCTCGTAACTCATCAGGCCCAGGGCCACCGCATGGTGTTTGTTGATGAGCGGGTCTCCCAGCTCGGAGTTGTTATAACGCATTTCCACAATGGTGTTGCCGGGCTTGAAACCGTCCTCCACGCCCAGACGTACCGCTTCAGAGCTCACCAGGCGGTTACGGACCACCACCTGCAGGGGGATGATGTCAATCTTGCGGCACAGCTGTTCGTCCGGTCCCACCACCTCGATAAAGTGGGTTTCGATCCCGTGCTGGTTCAGGTAGTCCAGCAGGATGGCCGAAATCTGGTTATCCAGCACGCCCTTTCCTACAAAGCGGGCGCGCTTGATGTTGTTGTAGGCCACCGTGACATCCGTATAGCGGAAGATCACCTGATTGGGGTCGTCGGTAGCAAAGACCTCTTTTTCGTTTCCTTTGAAGATGAGTTCTTTCTTTTGCATATTATGCGTTCGTTTTACGGAAATAATTCACTGCGTTCTGGAAGAGCGGCTGGCAACGGTTGCCGCTGATGTTCTTGAACACGTTGTTCTCGTAGCGCTCAGAGTGGCCCATCTTGCCCAGGATATGGCCGTCGGGGCTCAGGATGCCCTCGATGT
>CAMVJR010000159.1 GCA_947167855.1 uncultured Bacteroidales bacterium | reverse complement strand
CCATCCTCATCATGACCTCCAACGCCGGGGCCGATATCATCCAGAGCTACATGGAGAAGCTCCCGGAGGTGAACGGAGTGGACATGCAGGCCATCGCCACCCGCCGGAGCTTGCTGGACGAGTGCCGCAGCAAGGTGATTGACGTGCTCAAGATGACGGTTCGGCCCGAATTCCTGAACCGTATCGACGAGATCATCATGTTCGACCCTCTTACCAAGGCCGATATCCGCGACATCCTGCACATCCAGGAGGAGGAGCTCCGCACCAAGCTGGCCGAGAGCGGCGTCACGCTGGAATTTTCTCCGTCCTTCGAAGATCACATGGTGGAGAACGGCTACGACCCGTCCTACGGTGCCCGTCCCATCAAGCGGCTCATGCAGCGCGAACTGGTGAACCTGCTGGCCAAGAACATCCTGGAAGGCAGCATACGGAAAGACTCCACCGTCACGGTAGACGTCAGCGGCGGAGAAGTCGTAGTTCGCAATTAAAGAAAAAATCGCTATCTTTGGATATGAGAAAGATAGCGATTTTTGTTTTTGCGCTGGCCGTTCTTGGCAGCGCGGCGTATGCCCAGCAGAATACCCGGGCCCAGATCATGGCCGATATCGCCCTTGCCGGCGGCGAATATTCTGTCTATCCCACCAACCAGCCCACCCCCACCGCGGCCCCCAAAGGCTATGAGGCCTTCTATGTGAGCCACGTGGGCCGTCACGGCTCGCGTCACGGACTGGGCGGGTCGCTGTACGAAGAAATCCTTTCGGCCTTCTCCAAAGGCCACGACAAGGGTTGGCTTACTCCGGCCGGAGAGACCTTCTACCAGGCCTACAAAGATTTTTATCCCGGTGTTGCCAAGCGGGAGGGCAACCTGACCCACAAGGGCCAGGACCAGCACCGCTACATTGCCAGCCAGTTGTATAAGAACTATCCCTCCATCTTCAAGGGCGCCACGCATGCGGAGGCCGTTTCCACCATCTCCCACCGCGTGATCGTGAGCATGTTCTTCTTCCTGAGCCAGCTGGACAACACGGACAAGGACTTTACGTTTGAGGCCGACTACGGCCAGCCTTACCAAAGTTATCTCCTGCCCGATGTCATCGACTCCCAGGCAGAACGGGACGGCCCCGCGGAAGAGAAGTACATCGCTTTCCGCCAGGAGGTGCTGGACCTGGATGCCCTGCTGGCCAAATGGTTCACCCAGCCCGATTCCTTGGTAACCAACGGAAAGTACAAGTTCTGCTACGACCTCCACACCCTGGTGGCCACACTGGACAACGTGGACGTTCCCGCCCCTCAGGAGCTTTACAACGTGTTTACCCCTGAAGAGCGCTATAACCTCTGGCGGGTCAATAATTTCCGGGATTATCAGATCCTGGCCAAGTCTCCGGATACGCAGAACCTCCGCGTCCAGGCCCTTCGGCCCCTGCTGAACGACATCATTGAAAAGGCCGATGCCGACTGGCAGAACGGCGTCCAGCTGCGCCTGCGCTTTGCCCACGACTCCACCCTGATGCCGCTGCTGTCCCTGATGGATGTGAACGGAATGGGTGCCCGCGTGGAAAACCCGTATGAGGTGGAGAACTACTGGCGCATCTTTGACATTCCCATGGCCTGCAACCTCCAGCTGATCTTCTTCAAAAGCAAAAAGAACCCGGACATCCTGGTCCAGGTTCTTCTAAACGGTTTCGAGGCCACGCTTCCGCTGCCCATGGCGGCTCCCGGCAGCTTCTATAAGTGGCAAGACTTCAAGGCCTTTTACGCCAACTAGTGCAGCATCACGGTGAGGCCTGCCATCACGATACTCACCATGCTCATGAGCTTGATGAGAATGTTCAGGGACGGGCCGGAAGTGTCTTTGAAGGGGTCTCCCACGGTGTCTCCCACGATGGTGGCCTTGTGAGCCGGTGAGTTCTTGCCGCCGAAGTTCCCTTCTTCCACGTACTTCTTGGCGTTGTCCCAGGCACCGCCGGAGTTGGCCAGGAAGATGGCCAGCACAAAACCGGCACCCAGACCGCCGGCCAGAAGGCCAATCACACCCGCGGGGCCCAGAATGATACCCACCAGCATGGGAACCACAATGGCCAGCACGGAAGGCAGGATCATCTCATGCTGGGCGGCCTTGGTGGAAATACTGACGCACCGGGTGTAGTCCGGACGCTGGGTTCCCAGCAGGATGCCGGGGATTTCCCGGAACTGGCGGCGGACTTCCTCTACCATCTTGGAGGCAGCCCGGCCCACGGCGTCCATGGTGAGGCCGCAGAAGAGGAAGGCCATCATGGAGCCTATGAAAACGCCCACCAGCACCATGGGGTTCATGAGGGTTATATCGTAAAAGTCTACAATATCCGTAATGGTGGCCGACAGGGTGTCTACGGTTCGGTCTCCCACCTGGAGCACCGTCTTGCCAATGTGGCTGAAGCCAATCTTAAGTTCCTCAATATAAGAGGCCAACAAGGCCAGGGCTGTAAGGGCGGCCGATCCAATGGCGAAGCCCTTGCCGGTGGCGGCGGTGGTGTTGCCCAGGCAATCCAGTACGTCTGTCTTCTCGCGGACGGAAGGATCCAGTTCACTCATCTGGGCGTTGCCGCCGGCGTTGTCTGCAATGGGGCCGTAAGCGTCGGTGGCCAGGGTGATGCCCAGGGTGGAGAGCATGCCCACGGCCGCGATGGAAATGCCGTAGAGGCCCAGGCTGAGGGTGCTGGTAGCATACACAAAGTCCGTGGCAAAGCCATAGGCCAGCAGGATGGCAACGGCAATGGTAATCACAGGAATGGCGGTGGAGCGCATACCCAGGCCCACACCGTTAATGACCACGGTGGCCGATCCCGTCTGTGCACTGGAGGCCAGCTTGCGGGTGGGACGGTAGGAATGGGAGGTATAGAACTCCGTGACCTTGCCAATGATGACGCCGGCCAGCAGGCCGCTGAGTACGCTCAGGGACAGCTGCCACCACTGGGGCAGGCCGTGCTCTCCGTCGAATCCCAGCAGATAGAACACGCCGAAAGTGGCCGCGGCAATGAGGATGGAGCTCAGATTGGTACCCACGCTCAAAGAGCCCAGGAGGTCCTTGAGACAGGCGCCTTCCTTGGTGCGCACCGCAAAAATACCAATAATGGAAAGGACCACGCCAATGGCGGCAATGACCATGGGTGCCAGAATGGCCTTCATCTGGACGTCGGTGCCCTGGGTAAAGAAGGCCGATGCACCCAGCGCCATGGTGGCAAGGATGCTGCCGCAGTAGCTCTCGTACA
>CAMVJR010000158.1 GCA_947167855.1 uncultured Bacteroidales bacterium | reverse complement strand
ACCCGCTATTCTGACGAGGAACTCGAGGAGTTCCGCGGCATTATCAACGAGATGTTGGAGAAGGCCCGTGCAGAGTACAACACTCTGAGAGATGCCATGACCCACGCTGGCGGTAATGACATCCTGGACACCGCCCCTACCTTCAAGACGGTAGAGGACGACGGTGCCTTCCAGCTTTCCAAGGAAGAAGCCGGTGCACTGGCCCAGCGTCAGTACAAGTTTATCCAGAACCTTGAGGCCGCCCTGGTGCGCATTGAGAACAAGAGCTACGGCATCTGCCGTGTAACGGGCAAGCTCATCCCCAAGGAGCGCCTGCGTCTGGTTCCGCATGCCACTACTACGGTAGAGGGTAAAGCCATCCTGGAAAAGAGCGGAAAGAAGTAATGGCTGTACGTCTTTCCAAAGGCGTCCGGCTGCTCCTGCTGGGTTTCGTGCTGGTGCTGATCGATCAGGTCATCAAGGTCCTGGTCAAGACCCACATGACGCTGGGAGAGAGCATTCCGGTGCTGGGCAACTGGTTCCAACTTCTCTTTGTGGAAAACAAGGGGATGGCCTTTGGAATGGCCTTTGGCGGGGTAGTGGGGAAGTACCTCCTGACCCTGTTCCGCCTGGTCCTCTTTGCTTTCCTCACCTGGTGGATTTCTTCCCTCATCAAGAAGGGAACGGTTCCTACCGGGGTACTGGTGGGACTGACGCTCATCACGGCGGGAGCCTTGGGCAATATTGTGGACTGCCTTTGCTACGGCCTCATTTTCTCCGAATCCACCGTGGATACGGTGGCCACCTGGGGCTCCTACGCCCCGTTCATGCAGGGAAAAGTGGTAGATATGTTCTACTTCCCGCTCTGGACGTGGCCGGACTGGGTGCCTGGTCTGGGAGGCCACATCTTCTTTGAACCGGTGTTCAATTTTGCCGATAGCTGCGTCACCTGTGGCGCCATCTATCTCATCCTCTTCCATTGGAAGTTCTTTGCCAAAGAATAGCTATGTCGGAACAGATCCTCAGACCTTTATTTGAATCCTTTACCGGAAAGAAATTGACGGAAATCCTGGAGCTGCCCGCCTCGGGCAGCAACCGCCGGTATTTCCGCTTAAAGAGTGGAGACTTCTCGCTCATTGGCGCCGTGGGCACCAACCTGCAGGAGAACCACAGTTTCATCTATCTGGCCAACCACTTCAAGCAGAAAGGCCTGCGGGTTCCTACGGTACTGGCCGTGAGCGAAGACGGCAGCGCCTACATCCAGGAAGACCTGGGAGACCAGGTGCTCTTTGGCATGGTGGCCGCGGGCCGCGAAAGCGGCTTCTACAGCCCGGAAGAAACCGCCCTCCTCAAGAGCGCCATGGCGGAGCTTCCCAAGATTCAGTTTGTGGGGGCCCAGGGCCTGGACTGGAAGAACTGCTATCCCCAGGAGGCGTTTGACGCCCGCATGGTGGACTTTGACCTCAATTACTTCAAATACTGCTTCCTCAAGGCCACCGGCCTGGAGTTCAACGAAGTCCTCCTGCAGGACGATTTTGAAAAGTTCAAGGCCGATCTGCTCCAGGACCAGGACAATACCTTCATGTACCGGGACTTCCAGGCCCGCAACGTGATGGTAAAGGACGGAAACCCCTGGTTCATCGATTTCCAGGGCGGCCGCCGCGGTCCCATCTATTATGATGTGGCTTCCTTCATCTGGCAGGCCCGTTCCCGCTTCCCGGAAGACCTCAAGCAGGAACTCATCGGCACGTACCTGGAAGCCCTTCAGCAGTATAAGCAGGTAGATGAGGCCCATTTCCGCAGCCGCCTGCGCCTGTTTGTGCTGTTTCGCACCATGCAGGTGCTGGGAGCCTACGGTTTCCGCGGTTACTTTGAGAAGAAGCCGCACTTCCTGGCCAGTGTTCCTTACGCCCTAAGCAATCTGCGCAAACTGCTGCAGACCCCGTTCACGGACTATCCGTATATGAACGACCTCCTGACCAAGATGGCCTCCCTGCCGGAACTCAACGAGATTGCCCAGGACCACCGTCTGTCCGTTCATATCTACAGTTTCGCCTACAAGAAGGGAATCCCTACCGATACCACCGGCAACGGCGGCGGCTACGTCTTTGACTGCCGCAGCGTGAACAACCCCGGTAAGTACGAGTACTACCGCCAGTTCAACGGAATGGATCCGGAAGTAATCAAGTTCCTGGAAGACGACGGAGAGATCAAGGTATTCCTGGACAGTGTCTATAACCTGGTGGATGCCCACGTCAAGCGCTTCATGGAGCGCAAGTTTACCAACCTGCAGGTGTGCTTCGGTTGCACCGGCGGCCAGCACCGTTCCGTGTACAGCGCTGAGCACCTGGCCCGTCACCTGATGGACAAGTTTGACGTCAAGGTCACGGTTACCCACCGGGAACTCAATATCGAAAAAATGCTCTAGCCATGAAGGCGATGATCTTTGCGGCGGGTCTGGGAACCCGCCTGAAGCCCATCACCGACACCCTGCCCAAGGCCCTGGTGCCTGTGGGCGGAGAGCCGCTGCTGCATCACGTGATCTGCAAACTGCGGGATGCCGGCTATGACCAGCTGGTGGTCAACGTGCATCATTTCGCTTCCCAGATCCGGGACTATCTGGCTTCCCATGATTTTGGGGTTTCCATTGCCGTTTCGGATGAATCGGAGGAGCTGCTGGAAACCGGCGGCGGCATTGCCCATGCGGCGCCCCTGCTTCTGCCCTGCGAGGAGCCCATCCTTATCCATAACGTGGACATCCTGTCCAACCTGGACCTGGCGTGGTTCCGCCAGCAGGTGCGTCCGGAGGCCCTCTCCACCCTCCTGGTGAGTGAGCGGGAAACCAGCCGGTATCTGCTCTTCGGCCCGGATATGCGCCTGATGGGCTGGACCAACGTTGCTACCGGAGAAGTCCGTTCCCCTTATCCTTTGGAGGAGCTGTCCGGTTGCCGCCGGTATGCCTTCTCCGGTATCCACAACGTCTCTCCGGCCATCTTCCAGGCCTTTGAGGAAGCCGGTTTTGGGGGCCGATTCCCCATCATGGATTTCTATATCGGGCAGTGCGCCCGTTATCCCATCTACGGCGCCGTTGCGCCGTCCCTCCAGCTGGTAGACGTGGGCAAGCTGGATTCCCTGGAACAGGCCGAGGCCCTCTTCCGTTTGTAATATAAGACACCAAAAGTACCAGTAATGAAAACAACCGAACCCCTGAAAGAAGTCACCGGAAGAAAGAACTTCGGTGCCGCCCACGCCCTTATGACAACTCCTCAGCCCTGCGTGATGATCGCTACCTGGGACAAGGACCACAACCCGGACGTGATGATGGCCGCCTGGGCCGGACAGTATGACCACAACCAGATTGTGGTCTCCATGTCCAAGCACAAGACCACGGAGAACCTGGAACTCACAGGGGCCTTCACGGTCTCTTTTGCCGATGAG
>CAMVJR010000157.1 GCA_947167855.1 uncultured Bacteroidales bacterium | reverse complement strand
AGATGGCCATGACCGGCGAGTATCCGGATATTGTGATTGCCTGCTTCGGCGGCGGCTCCAACTTCTGCGGGATTGCCCTGCCGTTCATGCGCCACAACATCCAGGATGGCAAGAAGACCCGCTTCATCGCAGCCGAACCTTACTCCTGCCCCAAGCTCACCAAGGGTAAATTCGAGTACGACTTTGGCGACGAGTCCGGTATGACCCCGCTCCTCCCCATGTTCACCCTGGGTCACACCTTCAAGCCCGCTGCCATCCACGCCGGTGGTCTGCGTTACCATGGTGCCGGCGTGATCCTGAGCCAGCTCATGAAGGACGGTTACATGGAGGCTGTAGACATTGAGCAGCTGGATTCCTTCAACGCCGGTGTGCTCTTTGCCCGCACCGAGGGCATCATCCCCGCTCCGGAAAGCTGCCACGCCATTGCCGCCACCATCCAGGAGGCCCTCAAGTGCAAAGAAACCGGCGAGCAGAAGACCATCCTCTTCAACCTCTCCGGCCACGGCTTCGTGGACATGTCGGCCTACGACCAGTACTTCTCCGGCGAAATGCAGAACTACCACGTCTCGGACGAAGACCTGGCCAAGTTCATCTCCAGCGCCGATGCACTGAATCAGTAAAGCGTTTTGTCAAACTGAGAACCCTCCCCTAAACCGGGAGGGTTTTTTCGCGGAGCCAGGCGGCTACCTCGGCGGGAAGGCGGGGTGAGAGGGTGCGGTACACGCGCTCGTTGTAGTCGTTGAGCCAGTCTTTCTCGGCCTGGGTGAGGAGGGAAACCACCAGGCAGGAGGTGTCGAAGTGGCAGAGAGTGAGGGTTTCGAAACCCAGCCAGGAGCCAAACTCGTTATCCCCCACCGAACGCACCTGGATAAGGTTTTCGTGACGGATGCCGTGCATACCTTCGCGGTAGATGCCGGGCTCGTCGGAGAGGATCATGCCGGGCTCCAGGGGGGTGGTGTTAAAGTTCTGGCGAACATCGTGCGGACCTTCATGGACACCCAGGAAAAAGCCCACGCCGTGGCCGGTACCATGGCCGAAGTTGCGGCGGCCCTGCCACAGCGGTCCGCGGGCCAGGGCGTCAATCTGACAGCCGGCCGTGCCGCGCGGGAAAACGGCCCGGGCCAGGCCGATGTGCCCGCGAAGGCAGAGGGTATAGTCTTCCCGCTCCAGGGGCGTGCAGGGGCCCATGGGAACGGTACGCGTAATGTCGGTGGTACCAAAGAGATACTGTCCTCCGGAATCCACCAGATACAGTCCCCGGGGCTCAATGAGCAGGGAGCCCTGCCGATGCGTGACATAATGCGGCAAAGCCGCCGAGGGACCATAGGCCGATATGGTCTCGAAGCTCTCTCCCCGGAAGCCGGAAACCTGCGCCCGGAGGGAATGCAGATACTCCGAAGCCTCCCACTCGTTCACCTGACCGGCCCGGGAGGAGAGCCAGTAGAGGAACTGTTCCATGACCAGGCCGTCTTCCAGATGGGCTTCCCGCATGCCGGCGGTCTCCACCTCGTTCTTGACGGCCTTGCGAAGAGCCACGGGGCCGCGGCGCTCGTAAACCAGGGGAACCCTCTCCCCCTCTTCAATGGCCTCCCGCACGGCTACGCTGGTGCAGGCCGGGTCCAGGCAGAGGCAGTCCACGCCCATTTCCTTGAGGGACGTAAGGGCAAAGGTAACATCCGAGTAGTCCCGGATCTGGATGCCATCGGCCTGTAATTCTTCAAACGTATCCTGGGTGTCGGGGTCCGGCGCGGTGAAGGCGTCCTTGCGCACGAACCAGTGTACTTCTTCCAGCGTCACCAGCAGGTAGGAGATGACCATGGGGTTGTACTCGATATCTGCCCCTCGCACATTCAGGAGCCAGGCAATGTCGTCCAGGGACGACAGGAAAATGCCGTCGTACCGGTGGATGACCATCCACTTGCGCAGCCAGGAGAGCTTGGATTCGCGGGATTCGCCCACCAGGTCTTCTCCCAGGGTGATGATGGGAGAAGTGGGAATGGAAGGCCGATTCTCCCAAAGGACATCCAGCAGATCAGGGATGGGATAGATAACGGCCCCGGACACGGATTCCCGGAGGTTCCGGACGTCTTCCATGGTCTGGCAGAGACCGTCTATGGCTATGCAGGGTTCGTCTATTCCCAGGGAGGCAATCCACTGCGGGATGGGTACCTGGCCGGGTACGCGCATCTTGTGAAGGGCGATGCCTGTACCTTCCAGCTGCCGGTTGGCCTGGATGAAATAACGCGTGTCCGTCCATAGGCCGGCATGGTCTGCCGTTACCACAATGTCCCCGGCTTCCCCGGTAAAACCGGACAGCCATTCCACCTGTTTCCAGCGCGGAGCAGGGTACTCGCTGGAGTGGGGGTCGCTCCCTCCCAGGATGACGATATCCCACTGATTCTCCCTCATCAGGGCGCGCAGCGCCTCTACTCTTTGGTAAAAGATGTTGTCCATGGCACGTTATTTTCACAAATATAGCTATATTTGTACGAATTAAAAAGATACTAGCCATGACTGAAGATCCCCTCGAGAGAATAGAGCGTGAAGAACGCGAACGCAAAGAAAAGAAAGGACCCCGCACCCTGATGACCGTCCTGGCCATCGTTGCCGGCGTCCTGGCTCTGGTGCTTGGATACCTTCTGTATCAGCGCAATACCCTGGTTAGCCAGCTGGAAATTGAAAAGGCCGACCTGGCCAAACAAATGGTCGAGCTCCAGTCCGATTTCTCGGCCCTGAGCTCGGACTACGAGTCCATCAACCACCAGTTGGATACGTCCCGCGAGCAGGTGGCCCAGCTCATTGAGAAGCTGGCCAAGACGGAAGCCACCAACCGCAGCAAGATCCGCCAGTACGAGAAAGAACTGGGCACCCTCCGTACCATCATGAAGGGTTACATTGTCCAGATTGACTCCCTGAACAACCTCAACAAGCGCCTGACGGCCGATGCCGCCGCCGCCCGCCGCGAGGCCGCCGAGAGCCGCCGTGCCAACGAGGAACTCACCCAGCAGGTAGAGAGCCTGTCTTCCCAGGTGAACGCCGGCAAGATCCTCAAGGCCCGCGCCATCTCCCTCAACGCCTTCTACAGCAACGACAAGATGGGAGACCGCCACAGCCGCGTACGCTACATGGTGGCCAACCTCACGCTGGTAGAGAACTCCCTGGCAGACCACGGCCCGGTACGCGTATACGTACGCGTCAAGGATCCGGACGGCGTCCTGCTCCTGAACAACGAATCCATTGAATTCACCGTTGACGGTGCAACCCTGCAGGCTACCGCCTCCCGTGAAGTTGACTATGAAGGAAATGAAGTAGATCTGTCTGTATACATCAACGACACGGGCGACTTCCAGAAGGGCATCTACACCCTGGAAGTCTTCACGGAGAAGAGCCTCCTGGGCCGCGCCGAATGTATGCTCA
>CAMVJR010000156.1 GCA_947167855.1 uncultured Bacteroidales bacterium | reverse complement strand
CTGGCCAACCTCTGCGCCACCATTGCCAACCGCGGCCACTACTATATTCCGCACATCATCAAGGCCTCCGAGGGCGTAGAGATTGACAAGCGCTTTACGGAAAAGCAGTACACGCTGGTAGATACCACCCACTTCCCCAAGGTCATCAAGGGCATGTGGCGGGCCGTGAACTCCGGCGCCGGCATGGGCGGAACGGCCTGGATCGCCCACGTGGATTCCCTGGACATCTGCGGAAAGACCGGCACGGCCCAGAACCCCCGCGGAGCCGACAACTCCGTCTTCATCTGCTTTGCCCCCATGGACAACCCCAAGATTGCCGTGGCGGCCTATGTGGAGAACGGCGGTTTCGGTGCCTCCTATGCCGCCCCAATGGCCTCCCTGATGGTGGAGAAATACCTCAAGGGAGAGGTAAAGCGCAGCGCCCTGGAGCAGAGAATGAAAGAGACCAACCTCATGTCCCGTGTAAAACATGATTGAGCAGCACGCACATAAAAGGCAATCCATTGACTGGGCTCTGATTGGAGTCTATATGCTGCTGGTGCTCATTGGCTGGCTCAATATCTACGCCTCGGTGCACTCCTCGGAACCCGCTTCCATGTTTGCCTGGAGCTCCCGCGCCGGCAAGCAGTTTGTATGGATCCTCACTTCATTGGGCCTGGCGGCGCTCATCCTGTTTGTGCTGCCACCCCGCCTGTGGGAAGGCATCTGTATACCCTTCTACATCCTGGTGTGTTTCCTGCTGATTGTGGTGATCTTCGTCTCCAGCGACGTCAAGGGTTCGCACTCGTGGTTTGACCTGGGGCCCATCCGTTTCCAACCGGCCGAAATATCCAAGATATCCACCTCCCTGCTGCTCTCCTTTGTGCTGAGCCAGCAGAACTTCCGGCTTTCCAATTTCAAGAACTTCCTGCTGGCAGCCGCCATCATCGTTTTTCCCATGCTCATCATCGTGGCCGAAAGCGAAACCGGCAGCGCCCTGGTATACGTGGGCTTCATCTTTGTCCTGTACCGGGAAGGCTTTTCCGGCTGGTGGCTGGGACTCATCGGCCTTGTAATTGCGCTCTTCATTGCCACACTCACCGCCGGGTCGTACTGGGCGGTGGTGGGGCTCATTGCCGTACTGATTCCGTTCTGCATCCTCACCGGAGAGACCAAACACCCGTGGCGCAGCTTGCTGTGGGGGACGTTGTTTGTGGTATTCGTGGCTTTCCTGCCCACCCTCCTGGAATGGGCCGGCGGCCTGGTGGAGAACAAGATGGACTATCTGGACCACCGGATCTGGGTACCGCAGGCCGATGAAACCGGCGGTTACTTCTGGAGCTTCCTCACGGGCATCAAGCCCATGTATGTGCTGCTGGCCCTGTCCGTAGGCGCCACGCCCTTCTTCTTCTACCGGGCCTACTGGGAGAAGAACCCCATGCTGGCCCTATCGGCCGGCGTTTTCCTGGTGGGCGTAGCCCTGATCTTCTCTACGGACTACATCTTTGAAAACGTGCTGCAGCCGCACCAGCAAAGCCGTATCGAGGTTCTGCTGGGCATGAAGGAAGACCTGGCCGGCGTGGGCTATAACGTGCACCAGAGCAAGATTGCCATCGGCTCCGGCGGCCTGCTGGGCAAGGGCTTCCTGCAGGGCACGCAAACTACGTTTGGCTTTGTTCCAGAGCAGACGACGGACTTTATCTTCTGCACGGTGGGAGAGGAATGGGGCTTTGTGGGCTGCCTGGTGGTGATTTTGCTGTACACCTTCCTCATTGCCCGCCTCATCCTGGACGCAGAGAGCTGCCGCGGTAATTTCACCCGCATCTACGGCTACTGCGCGGCTTCCTGCATCTTTATGCATCTGTTCATCAATGTGGGCATGACGGTGGGCCTGATGCCGGTGATCGGCATTCCCCTGCCCCTGCTCTCCTATGGCGGCTCCTCCCTCTGGGCCTTCACCATCCTGATTTTCATTTTCCTGGCACTTTACCGCAATGAGAAGAAGTATTTTTAGCCTGCTGTGTCTGGTGCTGTTGGCATCGGCCTGCTCCAAACTGAACCCGGAAGACGAACGGACCATCCGTTACTATGCCAATACGTTTGCATACAACGTCATGAAAACGTACTATCTCTGGGTGGACGAAGTAAGCAGCCAGCTGGACAACTGGGTCACCACGGAGGACCCTGTGGAAAAGGTGAAAAACACCCGTTACAGCATGGACCGCTGGACCACCCTCTACGAAGACTACACCGCCTTCGAAAGTACCATTACCGGAAACGGGGAAACCTTTGGACTGGATTTTACCCTGTACTACGTTGACGCTGCCCATGTCCAGCTGTGCGCGGTGGTCCGATACACCTACGAGAATTCTCCCGCCCAGCTGGCCGGTCTCAAACGGGGAGACGTCATCCTTACCATCAACGGGGAGACCATCACCATAGACAATTACTCGGTCGTTGCCTCCAAGCTGCTGGGCGACGGGGCCCTCACGCTGGGTCTGGCAGACGGCCGGACCATCCGCCTCCAGTCCAAGCAGATGTATGAGAACCCGGTTCATACCACCGCTACGCTGGATTATGGCGGCAAGAAGTTTGGCTACCTCCACTATACCAGCTTCACCCTGGACTCCTGCAAGGACCTGGAAAGCGCCTTTGCACAGTTCAAGAAAGACGGGATCACAGACCTGGTGCTGGACCTCCGTTACAACGGTGGCGGTTACGTTACCACTGCAGCCACCCTTGCCTCTATGATTGCGCCGCGCGATGTGGTAAAAAAACACGCTGTCTACCACAGGGAAATCTACAACGAAGACCTGTCCAAAACGTATGACAACACCACCCTGCTGTCGGAGGAGACCACCTATACGTCTTCCTCAGGACAGGACGTGACCATCCATCCCCTGGAGGTGAACCCCGGCATTGAGCACCTGTGGGTCATTGTGACAGGTAGCAGTGCATCGGCCTCTGAGGGCCTCATCTGCGGACTGAGTCCCTATATGGACATTACCGTACTGGGAAAACAGACCTCCGGCAAGTTTACCGGCGGCTTCCTGCACACGGCCACCAAGTGGTTCGAATCCCTCAAAGACGCCCAATTTGACATTGAAGAAGGCAAAAAGGCCCTGGCCACTTGGGGCATGTACGTCATCCTGTACCGGTACGCAGACTGCAACGGTGTCACCCTGAGCATGCCCGACGGCATCAGCCCGGACTACGAGGTCAACGACGATCCTGAAGACGCCACTCCGCTCGGAGACCCCGAGGAGAAGATGCTGGCCGCTACGCTGTCCATCGCCACCGGCGGCCCGGCTCCCGCTTCCGTCAAATCCGTATCGGCCCGGCAGGTGGGCCCTGCCCTCCACCGCCCCGGCTTTGGAGTTTTGCTGCATTAAGATTTTTTCCGTAACTTTGTGCCCCCGCTATTACGCCTTGGTGGTGGAATGGTAGACACGAGGGACTTAAAATCCCTTGGCCCGAAACGGCCGTGCGGGTTCGATTCCCGCCCGAGGCACAA
>CAMVJR010000155.1 GCA_947167855.1 uncultured Bacteroidales bacterium | reverse complement strand
TCACCGGCCTCTCCGACGGCGTCAAGATTGAAATCAAGGAAGGGCTCTCCACTTCTGACAAAGTCCGCGGCCCGCAGATCATTAACAGCAAGTAAGTCATGAAAGCACTGCTCATTGCCCTGGCGGTCCTCACCGCCCCCACTGACTCCCTGCCGGATCTGTCCCATCCCTGGAGCCTCCAGGAGTGCATTGACTGGGCCATGGACAACAACCTCACCGTGGCCGGCAGCGAGATTACCGTGGAAAACCAGAAAGTGAACGAGAACACCGCCCGCATGGCCTGGCTGCCTGCAGTGAACGGTTCCGTAGACGAAACCGTCAGCTTCGGCCGCGGTATCGGCGGCAACAACACCTACGAAAAAGGCAACAACGCCTCCACCAGCTTTTCCATAGGAGCCAATATGACGCTGTTCGACGGCCTGGCTACGCCCCGCCGTATGCAACTGGCTAAACTGAACCTGGAGGCCGCTACGGCCGACTTGGAAAAGGCCCGCGACGACGTGAGCGTTCAGGTGGCCCAGGCCTATGTGCAGATCCTCTACAACTATGAAATCCGCGACGTGGCCGCCCGGCAGGTTTCCATTGATTCCCTGCAGGTGGAGCGTCTCCAGGGCCTGTATAGCACCGGTCGCGCATCGGCCGCCGAGGTGTCCCAGCAGAAGGCCACCCTGGCCCAGAGCCGTGTTACCCTTATCCAGGCCGATAACAACATTCGCACTTCCCTGCTCACTCTGGCTCAGTTGCTGGAATTCCCTTACTGGGAAGGCTTCCAGGTGGTTCGGCCTAAGGTAAACTTTACCTCGGCCCTCCTGCCGGACCCGGAGGAGATTTATGCCCAGGCCTTGGGCGTGCGCCCTGCCATCCAGGCCGAGAAACTACGCCTGCAAGGAGCCCAGAAGCAAATCCAGATTGCCAAGGCCGGCTATTATCCCAGCCTCTCCCTGCGCGGCGGTGTGGGCACAAACTACTACACCAGCTTTGCCACACAGGGCTTCTGGGACCAGCTCAACTCCAATTTCAGCAAATACATCAGCCTGAGTCTGAACATCCCCATCTTCAACAAGTTTACCGTGCGCAACCAGGTACGCAGCGCCAAGCTCCAGTACCGCTCGCAGGAACTGCAACTGCTCCGCGTCCAGCACACGCTGTATAAGGAAATTCAGCAGGCGTGGAACAGCGCCGTGGCCTCCCAGGCCAAGCACGCCGCCTCCCTGGATGCCGCCGCAGCCGCAGAAGATGCCTTTACCCTGACCAAGGCCAAGTACGAGAACGGCAAGGCCACCATCACCGAGTTCAACGAGTCCCTGGCCCGCCTGGTCAAGGCCCAGTCCGACTCCGTGCAGGCCACCTACGAATGCCTCTACCAGACCGCCCTCGTAGAATTCTACCGCGGCCGGCCCCTGACCCTGTAGGTGTACGTTTTACCCCTTACGCCGCAGCCAGCACTTTTGGCCCAAAACGCTTGCTGCGGCGTTCTGCGTAACGTGAAAGCAAGCAAAAAAGGCCAAAAGTGCGTGCTGCGGCGTAAGGGGGCGAAGAACGGGGAATAATAAAAAATGCTTATCTTTGTGCATTATGTATGAATTGCTGGATAAGATCAATTCCCCGGAAGACCTGAAGAAACTGCCGGTTTCGCAGCTCCCGCAACTGTGCGAGGAGGTCAGGAAGTATATTCTGGAGTGCTGCGCCGTTAATCCCGGACACGTGGGATCCAGTCTGGGCGCCGTGGAGCTGATAGTAGCCTTACATTATATATATAATACGCCCGCAGACAAGCTTGTGTTTGACGTGGGCCACCAGGCCTATGCCCACAAGATTTTAACGGGCCGAAGAGACCTCTTCCGGAAGAACCGCACCCTGGAGGGTATCAGCGGCTTCCCCAAGCGGGACGAGAGCCCCTACGACGCCTTTGGCGCCGGCCATTCCTCCACCTCCATTTCGGCCGCATTGGGACTGGCCGAAGCCGCCCGCCTGCAGGGAACGGGGGAGAAGTCGGTGGCCATCATCGGAGACGGTGCCCTCACCGGCGGTCTGGCCTGGGAAGGCCTCAACAACGCTGGCTCTTCCAAGGCCGATATCCTGGTCATCCTGAACGACAACAACATCTCCATCGACAAGAACATCGGTGGCCTGCACGAATACCTGCTCAACGTTACCACCCATCCTTTCTACAACCGCGTCAAGAACAAGGTGTGGAATACCCTGGGAGACGGAAAAACCCGCGACTGGGTCCAGAAGCGCGTGATAGACACCAAGTCCAACCTGGTCCGCTCCAGTGGCGGCGCCCTGTTTGAGTCCTTGGGATTCCGCTACTTCGGCCCCATTGACGGAAACGATATCGAGCAGCTCATCTACACGCTGGAACGCCTGCGCAACCTGCACGGACCGCGCCTGCTGCACATCCATACCCTCAAGGGTGCCGGCTATGCTCCGGCCATGGCGGATCCCACCACCTGGCATGCTCCTGGCAAGTTCGACCCCGTTACCGGAGAGCGGGTGCACACGGTGTATGCGGCCGACCGCTACCAGGACGTGTTTGGCAAGGTGCTGGTGGAACTGGCCCGGAAAGATGAGAAAGTGGTGGGCGTTACGCCGGCCATGGCTACGGGCTGCAGCATGAACCTGCTGGAGAAGGCCGTGCCGGAGCGTTTCTTTGACGTGGGCATTGAAGAGGAACATGCCGTTACCTTCTCGGCCGGTCTGGCCGCAGCGGGGATGAAGCCTTTCTGCAATATCTATTCTTCGTTCTCCCAGCGGGCGTACGACTGCATCATCCACGACGTGGCCCTGCAGCACCTGCCGGTGGTCTTCTGCTTTGACCGTGCCGGTCTGGTAGGGGAGGACGGTCCCACGCACCATGGCTGCTTTGACCTGGCGGCCTACCGCAGCATTCCGGGCATCATCGTATCGGCCCCCCGTAACGAGATTGAGCTCAAACGTCTGATGTATACCGGCCTGTCGCTCAAGGACAGTCCGCTTATCATCCGCTATCCCCGCGGCATGGGGGAGGGCGTAGCCTGGCAGGAAGCTCCCTACGAAGAGCTGCCCATCGGCCAGGGAGAAAAACTCCTGGACGGAAAGGACGTGGCCATCCTGGGCCTGGGTCCGGTGGTGAACCGAGCCCTGGCAGCCGCCCTGAGGTGCAAGGAAGAATTCAAGAAGACGCCTGCCGTGTACGACATGCGCTTCCTCAAGCCCCTGGATACGGCCATCCTGGAAGAGGCCGGCCAGTTCAAGGCCATCATCACCCTGGAGGACGGCGCCCTCAAGGGAGGCCTCTTTGGAGCGGTCAGTGAATATTTTGCAGGCCGAACGGATGCGCCTATTATCAAGGGCGTGGGCATCCCGGACCACTACATTCCCCAGGACACCCAGAAGGCTCAGCGTGCCTCCTGCGGCATGGATGAGGAGTCCCTGTTTGAACTCCTGGAGGGGATGTTGAAAAATATGTGAAAAAGTTTGGTGGATTCAAAAAAAGTATCTACCTTTGCAGTCCTTTCAGCGATGAAGGATTCGTGAGCGCCGATATAGCTCAGTTGGCCAGAGCACGTGATTTGTAATCTCGGGGTCGTGGGT
>CAMVJR010000154.1 GCA_947167855.1 uncultured Bacteroidales bacterium | reverse complement strand
CCCCCTTTCGGCCTTGTTAAAAATTTTTAAAATATTCCTTGTTAAAATATTTTAAAAAGCGTACCTTTGCGGCCGTTTTTTTGACAAGACTGAAATTATGGGAATCAAAGGAGATTTCAGACCCAAGCTTTTTACGGTCCTTAAGGACGGATACAGCAAGCAGAATTTAGTACAGGACCTTCTGGCCGGTGTCATTGTGGGCATCGTAGCCCTTCCGCTGGCCATCGCATTCGGTATCGCTTCCGGCGCCTCGCCGGAGGCCGGTATTCTTACCGCCATCGTGGCCGGTTTCCTCATTTCGTTCTTCGGTGGCAGCAAGGTGCAGATCGGTGGCCCCACCGGCGCCTTCATTGTGATCGTTTACGGAATCATCCAGGAGTATGGCATGAGCGGCCTCATGATCGCTACTTTCATGGCCGGTGCCTTCCTCATCCTGATGGGCGTCCTGCACCTGGGTACCATTATTAAATACATCCCTTATCCCATCGTGGTGGGCTTTACCTCCGGTATCGCCCTCACCATCTTTGCCACGCAGATCAAAGACCTCTTCGGTCTGCAGATCGAGAGTGTTCCGGCCGGCTTCCTGGACAAGTGGGTGGTGTATGCCCAGAACGTCGGCACCATCAACTGGTGGTCGCTGCTGGTGGGCCTTTGCAGCATCTTCATCATTCTCCTGACTCCCAAGATCAGCCGCCGCATTCCCGGCTCCCTGGCCGCCATCATCCTCATGACGCTGGCCGTCCTGGGCCTCAAGGCCCTGGGCATCGAGGGCATCGAGACCATCGGAGACCGCTTCTCCATCTCATCGGCCCTCCCGCATCCGGAAGTGCCGGAGATTACCTGGGACAGCATTACCCGCCTGGCTCAGCCGGCCATGATCATTGCCATGCTGGGCGCCATTGAGTCCCTGCTGTCTGCCGCCGTGGCCGACGGTGTCATTGGCGACCACCACAACAGCAACCAGGAACTGGTGGCCCAGGGTATTGCCAACATGGTGTCTCCGCTCATCGGCGGAATTCCCGCTACCGGCGCCATCGCCCGTACCATGACCAATATCAACAATGGTGGCCGCACGCCCGTGGCCGGTATTGCCCACGCCATTGTGCTGGCTCTCATCTACCTGTTCCTGATGCCCCTGGTGCAGTACATCCCCATGTCCTGCCTGGCCGGTATCCTGGTGGTGGTGGCCTACAACATGAGTGAGTGGCGCAGCTTCCGGGCCATCCTGCGCAATCCCAAGTCCGATATCATCGTGCTGCTGGTGACCTTCTTCCTCACCGTCATCTTTGACCTCACCGTTGCCATTGAGGTGGGCGTGCTCATCGCCTGCCTGCTGTGCATGAAGCGGATGGCCGAGACCACCAATGTCTCCGTCATCAGCGACGAGATCGATCCCACGGCCGATACCGACATCCAGGGCAACCTGGAGCACCTGATTGTCCCCGAGGGTGCGAAGGTGTACGAGATCAACGGCCCCTATTTCTTTGGCATCGGTAACAAGTTTGAGGAAATGATGGGCGACACCCGCGCCAGCGAGCGCGCCAGGGTGCGCATCATCCGCATGCGCAAGGTCCCGTTCATTGACTCCACCGGTGTGCACAACCTGTCCAACATGTGCCGCATGTGCTCCCAGCTGGGCGTAAAAGTAGTCCTCTCCGGCGTGAACCCCAACGTGATGCAGGTGCTGGAGAAGGCCGGAGTGGACGAGATTGTGGGCAAGGAAAATGTCTGCAGCCACATCTCCCTGGCCTTGAAGCGGGCCCAGGAGATTCTGGCTCAGGAGTAATTCCCGCTATTTGTCTTGGAAGCGGAGTGTTCCGCGATAGCTGATATCGTCCCGGTTGCGGCTGCTGACGTTGATGTCCGTGTTGCCGTTGTCGAAGACGGTTAAGGTGTACCGGAGAACGTCACCGCTGGTGGCCACATCGATGATAATGGTGTGGCGGTCCTTCTTGGTTCCCAGGTCCGTGTATTCCTTGATGGGGGCGTCAAAGACGAGTCCGCCGCCACCCAGGTCTCCGTAACCCGCGCTGTGGGCATTGCCGTAGTAGGGGAGGTGGGAGAAGATGGAGTCGTTCTTTACCTTGAGGGAATAGGGACTGGTGAGCACTTTGGCCGCGGTGCGGAGAGGAATCATGTAATTGACTTCAATCCGGTAGTTGCGGCTGTCCAGTTTCTGCTGGACGGCAACCGCCAGGCGCTGTTCGTTGTAGCGCTGATGTTCGGAAGAGATTTTGGCCGATCCGCAGCCAACCAGCAGCAGAATCAGGGCCAGGGTTCCAATGTGTTTCATATGGGGATACTATAAAGGTTTGACAATAAGGACGTTGGGTACGATGCGCTGACCCACGGCGTCAAAGGCCCCGTTGTCGCTGGGATGATTGATGACCCCGGCGGGAAGGGTCCAGAGGGTAGAGGAACCGCCACCGTCCAGGTTGAGGGCATCCGTGAGGCCCAGGGACTGGGCCAGTTGGGTGAGTTCGGCTATGGTCATTCCATCGGCGTGGCCTTCGGATCGGCCGTCTACTACCAGCAGCCAGATGTAACCGGCGGCGTCGGCTCCCACCAGGGAACGGGGATGCCGATAGGCGTAGAAGCCCTTCCAATGGGGGATTCCTTCTTCATAGACCACTGTCTGGCCCTCGTCCAGGAGGATGGGGCCGCTGGCCATGACCTCTCTCCAGCCTTCTCCTCCGGTCCAGGTGGTGTTGGGCTGGGTGGCGTCGATGGCAACGTTATCGATGTCCAGGAGCACGGCTCCGTTGGTGCGGAAGAATTCTCCGGGCGTGGTGCTGCCCACTTCAAAGCCGTCGTCTTTCACATAGGTGACGGGGGTGAGTTCCCCCATATCGAAATAGCTGCCGTTGATGCCGGCCAGGGCGCCGTGCTTGAGGCAGAGGGCGCTGGTACTGTCGGCCTGCTGGGCCGGGGCGTTGACCACCTCCAGCTGGTAGTCGGAGGCTTTAAAACGGACAAAACTGTAGGCCTGGGGACCGTTGTAAAGCTGGGTTTCCACGGTGCCGTAGACGGCGGGTTCGCGGGCGGCTTTGGGGCCGGTGAGCTCCTGCCCCGAGGTAAGGCTGTACAGATGGGCCTCCTGGGGGAAGGGGTTTACGACAGACGTGCAGGCGCCCATCAGCAAAGGGAGTGTGAAAAGCAGAATCTTTTTCATAATTCCCGTCGTTTTTACAAAAATAAGAATATTTTGGGATAAACGGAGAATATTCGTAATTTTGTGAGTACGTAAACCGTTCACATCATGATTGTAAAATCTTTCGTTCTCAAGCAGCGTACTCTCGCCCAGATTGTCTCTCTGTGCGACGAGAGCACCGTGGCCGTGGTGCGGCCCGGTAAAAAAATCGAAGCCCTTTTCCGGGATGCCGTTCGCAAGACCGTAGTGGAGAAGAAGCAGGCTTTCGAAGAAATCGTAGCCATCCGTGAGCATTTCTGCGCCATGGCCACCGGAGAAGATTACCTGCAGAAAGTGGACGAAACCGTGGACACCGTAGCCACCTATCTGAGGGAGGCTATGTACGTGCAGGCTTCGGCCTATGCCATTGAAGATTACGTGCTGGCCAAGTGCTCGCGCCTGTGCGC
>CAMVJR010000153.1 GCA_947167855.1 uncultured Bacteroidales bacterium | reverse complement strand
CCGAAGATCATGAAGCCGCAGGCGGCCAGTTTGGCCGATGCGGGCATGCCGCGGTAGAAGGGCGAGACACCCAGCTCGTCAAAGACGGGTATATAATTAAGGTTGTTGGTGAACCAGGTTTCCAGGCTGCTGCCCATGAAGGACTCGCTGACGGCGTACCACTTGATGCAGGCGCCCACCAGCATGACGGAGGCGCTGAGCACGGCGGTGAACCGCACACCCATCTTGTCCAGGATGATACCGGCAAAGATGAGGAAAAATACAAATACGTTGAGGAACACCTCGGAACCCTGCATGGTACCAAAGGCGGTGGAATCCCAGCCGCGGGTTTCCTGCATCAGGTCTTTGATGGGGGACAGGATGTCCATGAAAATGTAACTGCAGAACATGGCCATAGCCAGCAGCACAAGGGCTGTCCAGCGCATGGCGGCCGAGTCACGGAGGGTTTTTACGGTAGAAGTTGACATATACGAATGTTTGCTTGTTTCGAATTGAGGCACTAAAGTAATGAAAAAAATCCAAAACGGCCGGATTTTTGATACAAAATCCCAACCGATCCCCAACTTTCTCCGTCTAACCCATAAAAAACGGAAAAAAGTTTTGCAAATACGAAAAACTGCCCTATCTTTGCAGTGTAATAGAATACTAATACAGCGATAATAATGGCGCTTATTGAATTAAACGATCTTAACAAAACCTACAACAACGGGCAGCCGTTGCATGTTCTCAAGGGTATCAACCTCAGCATCGAGAGAGGTGAATTCGTATCCATCATGGGTGCGTCGGGTTCCGGTAAGAGTACACTACTAAACATTCTCGGCATTCTCGATAACTATGATACCGGAACCTATACCCTTGACGGCAAGCTCATCAAAGACCTGAGCGAGCGGCAAAGCGCAGACTACCGCAACCGCATGATCGGCTTCGTCTTCCAGAGTTTCAACCTGATTGGCTTCAAGACCGCGGTGGAGAACGTGGAACTTCCCTTATATTATCAAGGGGTGTCCCGTCGCCGCCGTCACGACCTGGCCATGGAATACCTGGAAAAACTGGGCCTGACGCCCTGGGCAACCCACTTCCCCAACGAGATGTCCGGCGGCCAGAAACAGCGTGTGGCCATAGCCCGCGCCCTCATCACCCATCCCCAGATTATCCTGGCCGATGAACCCACCGGCGCCCTGGACTCCAAGACCAGCGTAGAAGTGATGCAGCTGCTCAAACGCCTCAACCAGGAGGAAGGAATCACCATCATCGTGGTAACGCACGAGAGCGGCGTGGCCAACGAGACCAACAAAATCATCCATATCAAAGACGGCATCATCGGCCAGATTGAAGAAAATACCGCCCATACCTCCTGGGGCGCCAGCATCATCAAGTAATGCTAGAACTTTATCACGAAATTGTCAGTTCCTTCCGGAACAACAAGCTCCGTACAGCCCTTACCGGCTTTGCGGTGAGCTGGGGCATCTTTCTGCTGATAGCGCTCCTGGGGGCCGGCAACGGCCTTATGAACTCCTTCATGGGCAATATGCGGGATTTCATTTCCCAAAGCATTACCGTAGAAGGATGGCGCACTTCCATGCCCTATCAGGGCTACAAGGAAGGGCGCGACATCCAGCTGGACCAGGCAGACCTTCTCTATACCAAGGGTCCCCGTTGGCAGGGTACCATTGAAAACGTATCCCTGGCCACTTCCTTCACCGGCACCACGCTTTCCCTGGGCGGATACTCCGTAGCCGGTTCTCTCCGCGGCGTCATGCCCGACTACCAGCAGCAGGAAAAGATCCGGATGTCCGCCGGCCGATTCCTCAATCCGGACGACCTCCGCGAAAGCCGGAAAGTCATGGTTTTGAGCTCGGCCCAGGCCAAGGAGCTGCAGCCCAAAAACCCTGAAAAGCTGGTGGGGAAATGGATCAATGCCGGAAACGTAGCCTATCGCGTGGTGGGCATCTACAGCACCGACGAGTCCAACATGACCCGCCTGTGCGCCATCCCCTACTCTACGTATAAGGGCATCTACAACCCCAACGACAAGATTGAGTCCATTTCCTTCACCGTGAGCGGGCCGGAAACGCTGGAAGAGCATCGGGCTTTTGAAAAAGAATATACCAGTGGTCTCAAAGCCAAACACCATATTGCCCCCGAAGACAATCGCGGCCTCTGGATTGACAACGGCTACACCAACAACCTGGAGATGCACAAGGCCGAGCGGATGATCCGCCTCGCCTTGTGGATCCTGGGTATCCTTACCCTCGTGAGCGGCATCGTGGGCGTGAGCAACATCATGCTCATCACCGTGAAAGAGCGCACCCATGAGTTCGGTATCCGCAAGGCCATTGGCGCCAAGCCCGGAGCCATCCTCAAACTCATCATTGCAGAAAGTATCAGCATCACCGCCGTGTTTGGCTACATAGGCATGTTCATGGGAATGGTGGCCTGCCAGATCATGGACAAGACCGTGGCCCAGGATGTCATCAACATTGGCGGAGAAGAAATCCGGATGCTGGTGAATCCCAATGTGGGACTGGATGTGGCGCTGGAGGCCACCCTGCTGCTCATTATCGCCGGAACCCTGGCCGGGGCCATCCCTGCCTGGAAAGCGGCACGTGTTAAACCCATAGAAGCATTGAGGGCCGAATAATGAAAAAGTGGTTTGATACAGATACTTTCCGGGAAATCCTGGACAGCCTCCTGCGGAACAAGAGCCGCAGCTTCCTCACCGGATTCGGCGTATTCTGGGGCGTGTTCATGCTCATGCTCCTGACCGGCGGCGGCCGGGGCTTCAAAGAGCTCCTGGTGCAAAACTTTACCGGCTTTGCCCAGAACACCTGCATTGTCTTTGCCAACAGCACCTCCAAGCCTTACAAAGGCTTCGAAAAAGGCCGTACCTGGGACCTGGACTACGGAGACGTAGAGCGGCTCAAGGCCATGGTCCCCGAACTGGAAACCGTTACCGCCAACGTGAGCCTCTGGGGCAAAACCGTCTCGCGCGACGAGTACGTCTCTTCCCGCGCCGTGGTCAAAGGTGCAAGACCCGATTATGCCAACATTGAGACCCCCAAGTTGATGTATGGCCGATGGCTCAACGACGCCGACAACCTCCAGGAGCGGAAAGTGTGCGTGATTGGCCGGCGTGTTTACGAAGAACTGTTCCCGGACGGAGGTTCTCCGCTGGGAGAGCGCATCAGCATTGACGGCAGCTACTATACCGTGGTGGGCGTAGACTGGAGAGACGGCAACAGCATCAGCATCAATGGCCGGGCCAGCGATTCGGTAACCATTCCCATCAACCAGGCCAGAAGGGCCTACAACCTGGGAAATACCGTTCACATGCTGTGCTTCACCGCCAAGCCGGGCATTACCATGAGCGACGTGATGCCGCGGGTGCAGGAACTGATTGCCCGCCGGCATTACGTAGACCCCACCGACGACCAGGCCGTGTTCCTCCTGAACACGCAGCTCATCTTTGGCATCGTGGACAACCTGTTCAACGGTATCAATTTCCTCATCTGGCTCATCGGCCTGGGAACCTTGCTGGCCGGCGTAATTGGCGTATCCAACATCATGATGGTGAGCGTGAAGGAGCGCACCACCGAGATTGGTATCCGCCGCGCCATTGG
>CAMVJR010000152.1 GCA_947167855.1 uncultured Bacteroidales bacterium | reverse complement strand
CTTCAGACATAATTTTGAATTGAAAAAACTAGTAGTTTAACATTATTTCTTGAGCTTTTCGAAAAAAGCGCGCAAATATAGGTATAAATATTTGATTTTACAACTCTTTTTCCTTCTTGATGGCACGGAGTTCGTCCAGGTAACTGGCGGTGATGATACCGGAAGGGAGGGCGATGATGGCCACGCCAAACAGGGACGACAGCATACTCACAAACCGTCCCAGGTCTGTCACCGGCGTCAGGTCTCCATAGCCCACCGTGGTCAGGGTCACGGTAGCCCAGTACAGGGCGTCAAAGAAAGTCTCAAAAGTAACGGAGCCGTCTTGCGGGTCAATGTGAGGCTCGGCGTTGAACATGATGAGGGCCGTCAGGAATACATAGAACATGGAGATGCCCAGTACACCCAGCAAAACGCCCCTCTCTTTGTAAAGCACCTTGCCAAAGACCTGGATCTTTTCCGAATAACGGACCAGCTTGAAGAGTCTCAGGATCCGGAGCATTCTCGTAACCCTGAAAATCTTGAAGCCCTTGCCCATGATGCTCAGTCCGGGCAGGATGGAAAGCAGGTCGATGATGGCCCATCCCGTGAAGGGATAGATGAGGAAAGACCATCCTCTCCGGCCCACCTTGTAGTCGGCCGTTATCCAGCGCAACAGGTAATCGATGATAAAGATGGTGACAGTGACGACTTCAATGGTATGGAACACCGGATGGTCGTGGGCAAATGTGAGCGGAATGATGCTCACAATGATGACGACCAGCATCGCCAGGTCATAAACCAGGCTGGTTTTGTCTCCGTCCTTGGACTGTTCGATAATTTCAAAGATTCTCTTTCTAACCTTACTTAAGGTGACTGATAGATTGGCCATTTAATGAGATTTTGTTTTTGAAGGTAGTTCTGGCTTTATATAGACAACATCCAGGGTGGTGCCGTCGTGTCTTCTTGTCCTTGCAAACGGGTTCGCACCAGACCAGCGTGTACTCGCCGCCTTTGGACACGGAGCAGACCTGCAGCCAGAATAAGTCTAAGTTTTTTCATCGGGACAAAGATAGTAATAAATCCCCGATTGGTGACAAAGAAATAGGCTATAAACGATCCAGATGGCAGAGAATGAGGTTACCCTGGGCATCGCGGAGGTGCATGCCGCCGCCCCGGCAGTACTTCCAGTACTTGCAGGAGGCGCATGCATCCTTCTTCATCCAGGTGCGGTCCCGGTAAGGGCCGTAGCGGTGCTCCCACACGTCCATGAAATCGTCCTGGTAGATATTGCCCTGGGTATAATCGGCCCGGATGCTGGGGCAGGCCGATATGGAGCCGTCGGAGAGAACGGACCCCACGGTCACGCCCGCCTGGCAGAAATAGAAATGGCTGCGGACATCCCCTTCGTAAGTGCCCAGGAAGCCTTCGCAGGAGAATTCGGCCGCAATGACGCCTTCCCGGCGGGTGGTACGGATAAATTCCATCAGGCCGATATGCTCTTCGCGTGTGAGTTGCAACTCCGGATCTTCGGCGGCACGTCCTACAGGGAAAACGGTAAAGAGCCGCCACCTTTTGAGCCCCAGGCCTATCAGGAAATCCCTGATTTCGGCCAGATGCGGATAATTGCGCCGGTTCACACAGGTAACCACGTCAAACTCTATCTCTCCGGATTCGACGACCATTTTAATGGCTGCGGCCGCGTGCTGGAAGGAGCCCTCGCGTCCCCGCATCCAGTCGTGGTCCTCTTCCAGGCCGTCCAGGCTGATGGTCATGGCCCGAAGACCGTTCTGCAACAATCTCTGGTAACGCTCCGGCGTTAACAGATATCCATTGGTGACCATTCCCCAGGGGAAACCCTTTTCGTAAATCATGCGGCCGCACTGGTCCAGGTCTGGCCTCAGGAGCGGCTCGCCACCCGTGACGTTGATCATGACCTGATGCGGGTCCATCCGGGCGGCCACGCTGTCCAGGACCTTGCCAAAATCTTCCTTGGGCATATCCTTGACCAGCGCCGTAACCTTGCAGTCACTTCCGCAGTGGCGGCACTGGAGGTTGCAACGGAGGGTACATTCCCAAAAAAGTTGCCGGAGCGGGTGCTGAGCCACCAGATCGTCCTGCAACTTTTTTACGATATCCAGCGCCAGACGGCGCTTGAGGGAAAGTCCTTTCATCCTTTATTCGGCCTTCTCCAACTGGGTTTTGGCGGTGATGGCAAAGTCTCCGTCATACCAGCTGCCGTCGCCTTTTTTGGTCTGCTTTACCTCGTAGTCCCCTTTCTTAAGCACTTTGGTCTTGAAAGAACCGTGTGCTTCTCCGTCCACATCCTCCAACTTGACGGTGCCGGTTTTGAACTCATCCGGCCAGGTGTATTTGAGTTGCTCCTTCTGGAACTGCCCCTTGGCATCTGTGTACAGCGTGTCATTGTAATAGACGGGCTTATCGGCCCCGGGACTTACCACCACGCGGATGCCCTCGATGGGTTTTCCGGCAGGGTCCTTCACTTCCCCGATTACTTTATAATTGGCATGGGGCTGCCCATAGGCGCACAACCCACCACCGCCAAAAATATCGTTTTCGGGATCACAGCTGCTGAAACCCAGCAGGCCCAGCAGAGCGGTCAAGCAGTATTGCCAACGAATTTTCATAGTGTCAACAGTCTTTTACTACTTAAACACAAAAGATCCCCAAATGCGTCTTGGGAGACGGACAGAATTACAAAAGTTTCTTGCGGCGGAACAGGATCCACACCAGCAGGCAGCTCAGCACCATGATGCCCAGGATGATGACCCAGTTCCAGAAATTGGCGTTGGGGTCATCAGCGTTGATCATGGGAAGGCGCACGTTCATGCCATAGAAACCGGCAATGAGGGTGGGCGGCATCAGGAAGACGCTCACCACGGCCAGGATCTTCATGATCTTGTTCTGTTCCAGGTTAATGAGACCCACCACGGTATCCTGCAGGTATTCCAGACGCTCGAAGCAGAAGTTGGTGTGGCTCAGCAGGGAGCTGATATCCTGCAGCAATACGTTCAGGCGGTTTTCCAGGGTGCGGGGCACCTTGGTGGAGCGCATCAGGTTGGAGATGAGGCGCTGCTTATCCACCACGTTCTCACGCACGATCATGGTATTCTCCTGCATCTGGGAAATGTCGATGAGGAGTTCCTGGTCTATGTCCTCCTGGTCTGTGATCTGCTTGGCGTATTGGGAGATTTCCTTGGAAAGGAGCTCGATCATATCGGCATCCAGGTCCACACGTTGATCCAATATGCTGGCAAACACGCTGAAGCCCGAAGGATACTGTTTGGGATTGACCTGCATCCGGCGTTGCAGTTCCGTGAACGAACGCAGCGGAACCTCGCGTACGGTGGCCAGGGTGTCGTCCATGATGGTGAACGATACCGCCTGCATCATATACTCCTCCGGACCCGGGGTGAGGAAGTTGGTGTTGGCAAAGATGGCGTCGTCCGTCTCGAAATAACGGGACGAAGACTCAATTTCCTCTGCCTGTGCCCGGCTCTGGATTTCTGTTCCCATGAAGCTCTCCACGGTACGCTTCTCGTCCCCAGTGGGTTGCACCAGGTCGATCCACACGACGTCTTCGAGTTTGAGCTTCGGGAAGTCTTTCTCCGACTGGGAGAGGAGAATTTTTCCGTTTTCCTTGTAGAAGATACT
>CAMVJR010000151.1 GCA_947167855.1 uncultured Bacteroidales bacterium | reverse complement strand
GCCCTCCGGTCGGGGCTCCGCCCCTCCCTCCAGGCCCAACAACCTGGACTCAACTACAAAGATACAACATTCAATCTTTTTCTACCCCTCCGTGTCTACTTTTACGAGTGCAGCAAGAAGCTAGGGAAATGAGGGTTGTGAGGGTAGATAATGATGCATATTTGGTTGATATTGTGGCTTAATGGACAAAACTTCCACATATTTATGTGGTGTTTTTCAATAATTTTTTGTATATTTTTGTAGTGGTTTTTAAAACTCTACCTTATGGAACAGGAAAAAGCCACTTCCCAAATCTCCCTGACGGACCAGGAAGTCGCCATCCTGCGACTGATTGCCGCCGGACAATCCACCAAAAAGATTGCCGATACGATGGGCCTCAAACCGCCCACGATTATGTGGTACCGGAAGCGGCTTCACAAGAAGTTCAAAGTCCATAATATGGCAGAGCTCTTGACCAAGGCCTTTGCGCAGGGTATTCTATAAAGCATATTCATCAACTAATCACACTATTATGAAAAAAATCATGACTCTCGCCATTTGTTTGGCAATGTTCTCTTCCGTTTCCTGCGGAAGCAACCCTAACAACAAGAATAAAGAGAATTCGGATGCTCCGAAGGCTGCCAAGGCATCCGTCGAGGCCGTTGACCTGGGGCTGAGTGTCAAATGGGCCTCCTGCAACGTGGGGGCCCAGTCCGAATGGGAAATAGGTGACTATTTCGCCTGGGGAGAAGTCCAGCCGAAGGCAAGCTATCTTGCCAATAACTACAAGCACCGTGATGCAAACGGCAACTGGATCAAGTATGCATTCAAGGCTGACGCCCTCGTGGATGCAGACGTGGCAAAGGCCGATAACCAGGCCACCCTTCTTCCTGAAGATGACGCTGCGACTGCCATCTTCGGCGACGGGTGGCGTATGCCCACCCCGGAGGAAGCCCAGGAACTGATGGACAAGTGCGAGATCAAGTATTGGGAGCAGGGAATACAACTGGTCGGCCCCAACGGCAACAGCATCTGCATCCCTTACGGCGGCTCCAAACAGGGCGAGAAACTGCGTGGAGAGAAGACTACCTCCTATTGGACCAACCAATTGTATTCCCAGAAGGGGACGAATTTCCTGGGGGGTGAAGAAATCGTCTATGTTGAGCAGTATGGCAGAAGGTTCGATGTCAAGGCCAAGACGGTCGGTATGGAGTACCGGTATAACGGCCTTCCCATCCGTGCTGTCAAAAAGTAACCCGTGATGAAGAAACTTCTTTTTGCTTTATCCCTGATGATCCTCCTGTCCGCTTGCAAATGGACGGGAGGAACGCGCGGAAATAACGCCGAAACGTTGCCTCCCCAAGATCCCCAAGATGAATTGCAGGCTGCCGTCTCCGCTATGGAGGAATTCTTCGGTAAACTTGCAGACGCCGTGGACGATGCCATTGAGACTGGCAAATTGGACACGACAGGGTTCAATCAGCCCAATGTGACGGTTACCCACGAGGAGGTACCGGACGATATTCTGGAACCAGATGCCTGGTACTCCAAAGATTTCTCGTTCAAGGTGGTCAAGCACGTGTATATTACCGCGAATGTAACCAAGTCAGATGGAGACGCCACATACATTGTCACTAGGATTGGCAACAAGGCCTGGATACAGCAGACGGTACTCGGTAGGGTTCAATATACCGACGTGTATGAATACTCCGACCGCTGCACCACCAAGCAGCGCTTCAAGAATGGAAGGGCGGTCTCCACTAGTCCCTATAAGGAAACATCTCTTGGCCAGTGTCTGGCATATCAGCTTGTGTCCGGGAAGGAAATTCCAATAGCGAAGCAACGTTCTGCTGCCACCGTCCAGAAGACCACGGATGGAACCATCTGCGGCCGTCCCTGCCGAATCATCGAGGAAAAGGTTGACGAAATGGCCGGCGGCTCCCGGATTACCTTTTACCGGACGGTGTATGTGGACAAGGAATACGGCTTCATTTACAAGATGCACTCTAAGGGCGATACAAGCGCCGGAAAAGTGGATACCACTCCGTATGAGGTCCTTTCCTTCACGGATAAACCCACAGCCAAAGATATTCCTGACTATAAATGATTATCTTTGCAAGTATGAAAAGAATTCTTCTGCTTGCACTGATGCTGACCCCCGTGGCCGCCTGGGGTTACAGGGACCACCGGGGTCGTGACCTGGACTCTCTGGAGCGCAGCATCAGCCATTGGACGCCAGAAGCACTGAAAGCGGCGCCTCGTGAGCAGCAGGACGACTATTGCCAGACTTGCTACGACATCGCCTACGGTTACCTTCAGGTGGACAGTCCGCGCACCATCTATTATGCGCAACGGGCCATCCAGACCGCCGGTTTCTCCGGCGACAGTAAATCCATCTACAGGAATTCCATCCTGATCGGCCAGATTTTCTGGGCAAAAGAGCAGTTGGACAGCGCCCGGTTCTATTACACCCAAGCGTCTGATGCACTGGCTGAAATGGAGGCAAGTTGGGACAATCCGGACAAACACGACCTGGAGGCGATGCAGTCGCGCCTCTGGGGCACGTTGGGCAATTTCTATGCTGTCCAGGATTCACTGGATCTATTCGCTCATTATTACGCCAAAGCTGGTGAAGTCTTTGAGAAATGGGAATGGTGGGAGGATTGCTCCACACTCCACCGGAACATCGGCGAGGTCTATACCGATGCCGGTGACCTCAAGAAGGCCAAGCCGGAATATGAGCTGGGGCTCCAATATGCCCGCCAGTCCGGGGATTCCCTTATCATTGCCCACGCGCTCTACGGCCTCGGCCGCTGGTATCACGAATCCGGAAAGACAGCCAAGGCGCTGGATTATCTGACCCAGGCAGAGGAATACTTCGGGGAGCACGCACGGGAGGAATCATTTGCCCATGCAAATACCCTGGCCATCATGAACGCCGCCCACGAGGAGCTTTACCGCAATGCAAGGATGCTGGCCATCGGCGCTTTCCTGGTCCTCCTTCTTTCCATAAGTGGAGCCCTTTTGATTCGTCGGCTTAGACTTACAAAGCAGGAACTCACGGAGACTTCGGCCGTGCTGGACGAGACCATCGAGGAATTAGCGCCTACGGGAACTGACGGTCAGGTGGAACTCACCAATCAAGAAAAGGCCATTGCCAAACTGCTTGTGGAGGGCAAAAGTTCGAAGGAGATTGCCGAGGAGGTGCATCTGGGCGTAAATACCGTTTTCTGGTATCGCAAGCGGCTCTACGCCAAGTTTGGAGTGCATTCCGCCGCGGCGTTTGCTTCCGAAATGATCAAGCGAGGACTGGTATAATGCCGTCTATATGTACAATAAGTCGCCGCTTTCCAATGGGAGGGCGGCGGTTTTGTATGATTGCGACAGGGCGGGGCTATTCATTTTCTACATTTCTGTCCGCTGCTTTCCGTTTCTTTTCGTTTCTTACTTGCCGATGCAGGAAATAGTTCAAACTTGTATATTATTATAAATCAACGATATAACAAAATAGATGTTTCAAGTTTGTCCCCGAATTGTCCCCGAAATTCTGAGGGAGATACTATATTGTTGTGATATTAGAAGGTCGGGGGACAAAATAAGTAAAGGTGCATCCACGCATAGTAGCGGCATCATACTCGGCCTTGAGGTCAATGGTCTTAGCCAAACGTGGTATGA
>CAMVJR010000150.1 GCA_947167855.1 uncultured Bacteroidales bacterium | reverse complement strand
TGTCCAAGGCAGAGCTGGATGATTGCTTCACCTTGGACTATTATTTCAAGAACGTTGACGAGATTTTCTCTCGCGTGGGTATTGCCTAGCGCACTACGGTAGCTTCCCGGTCCGGACCCACGGATACAATCTTGATCCGGCAGCCGGTCTCTTTCTCGATAAAGGAGATATACTGTTTGAAGGCCTCGGGGAAATCCTCGTAACGGCGGAGTCCGCTGAGCGAGGTTTTCCATCCGGGGAATTCTTTGTATACGGGTTTCACGTGCTCACCGCCGTCATAGGGGAAGTCGGTGATGGTCTTGCCGTTCTCTTCGTAGGCCACGGCTACCTTGATGGTGTCAAAGGTGTCCAGCACGTCGGACTTCATCATGATGAGGTCCGTTACGCCGTTCATCATCACGGTGTACTTGAGGGCTACCATGTCCAGCCAGCCGGTGCGGCGGGGACGGCCCGTGGTGGCACCGAATTCATGGCCGATCTGGCGGAGGCGCTCGCCGTCCTCGTCAAAGAGCTCGGTAGGGAAGGGACCGCTGCCCACGCGGGTGCAGTAGGCCTTGAAGATACCGAACACGTTGCCCACGCGGGAAGGGGCAATGCCCAGGCCCGTGCAGACGCCGGCGGTGAGGGTGTTGGAAGAAGTGACAAAGGGATAGGTACCAAAGTCAATGTCCAGCAGGGAACCCTGGGCGCCTTCGGCCAGGATGGGAGTTCCGTTCTCCAGGGCCTGGTTCACATACACCTCGGTGTCAATGAAGGGGAAGCGCTTGAGGGCCTCGATGGCATCCATCCACTGCTTTTCGTAGTCGGTGATGTCGTACTGGAAGTCGTACTGGGCCAGCAGACCCTGGTGCTTCTTCTTGAGGGCGTTGTACTTGTCCTGGAATTCCGGGGTCAGGATGTCGCCCACGCGGAGACCGTTTCGGCCCGTCTTGTCCATATAGGTGGGGCCGATGCCCTTGAGGGTGGAACCAATCTTGGACTTGCCCTTGGCGGCTTCGCTGGCGGCGTCCAGCATGCGGTGCGTGGGCAGGATGAGATGGGCGCGCTTGGAGATGACCAGCTTGTCGGTGATGCTTCCCACCATCTTCTCGATGGCGAGAATCTCTTCCAGCAGAATCACGGGGTCAATGACTACGCCGTTGCCGATGACGTTCACCGTGCCTTCGCGGAAAACACCGGAAGGTACCGTGTGAAGCACAAAGTGATCACCGCCGAATACCAGCGAGTGACCGGCGTTGGGACCGCCCTGGAAGCGGGCCACCATCTTGTAGGAGGGAGTGAGCACATCCACTACTTTGCCTTTGCCCTCGTCGCCCCATTGGAGCCCGAGTACCACATCTAACTTGTTTTTTTCCATATGAATCATAAAACTATTTGTTGTCTGGTTCTTGATACAGCTCCGTAGGATACCCGCCGTCAAAGCAGGCTGTGCAGAGCTGGGTTCGGCCGGAGGCCTTGTAGAGGGCGTCCACCGAGAGGTAGCCCAGCGAATCGGCCCCTATGAAATCGCTGATTGCCTGGAGGCTTCGGCCCGATGCCAGCAGCTGGTCGCTGGTGCCGGTGTCGATGCCGTAGAAGCAGGGCCATGCGTAGGGCGGACTGGCAATGCGCATATGGACGGCCGTGGCGCCGGCCTCTCGCAGCATTTGCACCAGCAGTTTGGAGGTGGTGCCGCGCACGATGGAGTCGTCGATGACGGCCACGCGTTTGCCTTTTACGATACTGGTAACCGGCGACAGCTTCATCTTGACGCCCACGCTGCGCATGGACTGGGTGGGCTGGATGAAGGTGCGGGCTACGTAGATGTTCTTGATGATTCCCATTTCCAGCGGCAGGTGCGAGGCCTCGGCAAAGCCCATGGCGGCGCTCATGCTGGACTCGGGCACACAGGTCACCAGGTCGGCGTCGGCGGGATGTTCGGCCTGTAACAGGCGTCCCGACTGCTTGCGGAAGGCATGCACGCTGCAGCCCTCGATGACACTGTCCGGCCGGGCAAAGTAGATGTACTCCATAGCGCACATCTTGTGCAGGCCGGTGCGGGAATGCCAGCTGCTGTGGACCCCCTTCTGGTCAATGGTGAGCAGTTCTCCGGGCTCCACGTCGCGGATCCATTCCGCTCCCACGGTTTCCAGGGCGCAGGTCTCGCTGGCTACGATGTAGCCGGAGCCCAGCTTGCCCAGGGAGAGGGGACGGAAGCCGTACTTGTCGCGGCAGGCGTACAGCGCATGGGGCGTAAGGATGACCGTGGCAAACGCTCCGTCCAGGAGGTTGGCGGCGCGGGTGATCCGGGCTTCCCAGTTGTTGGCCTGGCGCATAGTGGTGCCAATCAGGTAGGCGAAAAGCTCGCTGTCGGAGGTGCTGCGGAACAGGTGCCCCTGCTTTTCCAGATACTTCTTCACCTGTTCGGCGTTGACAATGTTGCCGTTGTGTGCCAGGGCAAAGGGACCGCCCAGGCGGGAGAAGAGGAAAGGCTGGATGTTTTCCTGACCGCCCACATTGGTGGTGGGGTAGCGGACATGGCCGATGCAGGAAGTGCCGGGCAGGTTCTCGATATCCTTTTGGGTAAAGACTTCCTTGACCAGACCGGCGTTCTTCTGGAGAAGGATCTGGCCGGAAGGGTCTACCGTGGCCATTCCGCAGCCCTGCTGTCCCCGGTGCTGGAGACTCTGGAGGGCCAGGAAAGCGTGCGTCGCAGCGTGGTCTACACCGTAGAACCCCACTACGCCGCACTCTTCGTGCAACTCTCTGGAATCCGGGATATACATTAATTGATGAACAGGAGTTCGCGATACTTGGGCAGCGGCCAAACGTCGTTGTCCACAATCTCTTCCAGTTTGTCAATGGGCTTGCGGATGGCTTCCAGGCGCTCGGCGATGGCGTGATAGGCGGTGGCCTTCTCGTACTCGTTCTCCAGGGCATTGGCAGCCTTGCGGGCCTCTACCATCTCGTCCACCTTGGCGGTGATGTCAGACACCATGGAGGAGATGTTGCGCACCAGATCCAGGGCCACAGCGGCCTGCGATTCGTAGGTGTCGGGGCAGACGTCCTTCATGAGCTTGACATTGTTGAGCAGCTTGGTCTGGTAGGCCAGGGCGGCGGGGATGATATGGTTGGTGGCCATGCGTCCCATGACGCGGGCCTCAATCTGGATCTTCTTGGTGTACATCTCCCACTTCACCTCGTTGCGGGCCTGCAGTTCCTTGAGGGAATAGATGCCCAGGGAAGTGAAGAGTTCCACGGACTCGGGCCTGGTGAAGGCCTTGAACATCTCGGGAACGCGGGTTTCGGTATCCAGGCCGCGGCGGGCGGCTTCCTTCTTCCACTCGTCGGAATAACCGTTGCCGTCAAAGCAAACCACGTCAATGACGGAGCGGATGATGGGCTTGAGCACATCCATGGCAGCCACGTCCAGCGGCTTGCCGGTGGCCATCTCCTTGTCCAGGGCGGCCTTGAACTCAATGAGCTGCTGGGCCACGGCGGCGCTGAGCACGGTCATGGCGCCGGCGCAGTTGGCGCTGGAGCCCACGGCGCGGAACTCGAAGCGGTTGCCGGTGAAGGCAAAGGGAGAGGTGCGGTTGCGGTCCGTATTGTCCAGGAAAATCTGGGGGATTTCCACAATACCCACGGAGGCGCCTTTCTTGCCGGCAATCTCGATGGGCGTGCCGGAAGGAACTTCCAGCAGCTTGCGCAGCACGCTGGTCATGGTCTGGCCCAGGAAGGCCGATACAATAGCCGGCGGAGCTTCGTTGGCACCCAGACGGTGGGCGTTGGTGGCGCTGGCGATGCTGGCCTTGAGCAGGGCGTTGT
>CAMVJR010000149.1 GCA_947167855.1 uncultured Bacteroidales bacterium | reverse complement strand
CTGCAATCTTAATCCAAAATCGGCCCATTTCTTAACTAAGATTGTCATCCGAAGCAATCTTAATCCAAAATGAGCCTTTATTTTAACTAAGATTGCAGATGGCTACTCCTTTGGGGCAATATGGCAGCGGGACAGGGCCTGGGCGTGTTCTTCCGAGAGCACGCCGGCTTTGCGTAGGCCCTCCACGGTGCAGGCGTCGGGCGCATTGTGCTGGCGGTAGAGGACGATGCCGTGGGCTTCGGCCTTGGAGATGTGGGGATGGCGGGCCAACTCTTCCTCCGGCAGGGTCCAGAGGGCATACGGCGCCGGCTCCGAGCACGTGATGAGTTCTCTGAGCCCGTCCAGCTTGGCCTGGTCAAAGTGGTAAATCTCCAGCAGCTGCTCCACCGACGAATACCCGCCCAGCCGCTCGCGGTAGCTCACCACTTTGCCGGCAAAGTAAGGGCCGATACCGGGCAGGGCCAGAAGCGCTGCGCTATCGGCCTGGTTGATGTCCAGCAGGGGGAGGTCAATGTAAGGCTCCAGGCGCTTGTAGATGGAATCCGACACCACGAAGCTCTTGGCGAAGTCTGCCGGACGGCGGAAGCGGCCGCCCTTTTTGCGGTAATTGTCAATGGATTGCGCCTGTTTCTGCGAGAACCCCAGCCGCTGGAGGTCCTCCACGCTCACCGTGTTGGGGTTAAAGCGGAAGCTCTCCACCTGCCGGGGCGCCAGCTTCTCCCGCACCGCCACCACCGCCGGATCGTGGTGCGCCTCATGCCGCTCTACAACAGATGGCCGATCGGGGTCGGCCATGACGGTGCTTTCGGCCCCCTCCGTCATTCCCGGCTTGACCGGGAATCTCTCGTAGATGTAAACCGTATCCGGATGGTCCCGGTTGGCGGCTATGCTGAGGACGGCGGCCTTGTGCATGAACAGGGCTACCTCATAACCGATAATCAGAAATAGCAGGGCAATGGCTCCGGCAACGAAACTGCTAGTCGGTGTCTGTTTCTTCTTCCCCTCCATCGTAACGCCTCTTCTTAGCGGGTTTCGCCGGATGGGCCCCGGCTACAACTAGTACGATTTCGCCTTTGGGTTCGTGGGCGCGGAACCAGTCCGCTACCTCTTCCAAAGTGCCTCTGCGATGCTCTTCGTGAACTTTTGAGATTTCACGGGCTACGGAGCAGAGACGGTCCGGGCCAAAGAATTGGGCCATTTGTTCGAGGGTTTTTACAAGCCGATAGGGAGACTCGTAAAACACCATGGTTCGGGGTTCGGTGGAGAGTTCCTGCAACAGCGTCTGCCGGCCTTTTTTCTGGGGCAGGAAGCCTTCAAAGGCGAATTTGTCGCACGGAAGGCCGCTGGAAACGATGGCCGGAATGCAAGCGGTGGCGCCAGGAAGCGTCTGAACCTCAATGCCTTCCTGGGCACAGGCCCGGGCCAGCAGGAAGCCCGGGTCCGAGATGCCGGGGGTGCCGGCGTCGGAAATGAGCGCCACGTTAAGGCCGGAAAGGATCCGCTCCTTCACCAGCTCCACCGTCTGGTGCTCATTATATTTATGGTGGCTCTGTAAGGGCCGATGGATGTCGTAATGTTTAAGAAGGACGGAGCTGGTACGGGTATCCTCGGCCAGGATGAGGTCTGCCTCCTTGAGGACCTCCACGGCACGGAAGGTCATATCCTGGAGGTTGCCCACCGGCGTGGGGACGATATAAAGGATACCCGCCACTATCCCAGCTTTTTACGGACGCTCATCATGAAGTGATAGACCACGTCGCTTTTGAGGTTCCAGTGGGGGAACTTCTCTCGGATGTAAGCAACAGCCTCGTCCAGGCTGGACATGGCGTTGAGCTCTGCGATGGTTTGGTCATACAGGGCAAAGTCTTCTTTGAACAGCGTTCCGATGAACAGAGCTCTATCCAGCAGGCTGATGCCGCTGCGGATGTTCTTGACCGGGATGCCGGGCTTGTCCGTGCGCCACGGCAGATGCGCGGTGTCGTCCTCCGCCTTGGGGGCAGCAGCCGGTTCGGGGGCCGCTACCGGTTCCGGTTCAGGCTCGGGAGCCACAACCGGTTCAGGTTCCGGTGCTAAAACCGGCTCCGGCTCGATGACGGGCTCCGGCTCAACCACCGGTTCGGGTTCGGGCTGAACCTCGTCATGCCCGACCTGTTCGGGCATCTCTGCCACTCCGATCTGGATGTCGGTGAAATCGACCTCCTCCTCATCGGCCTGTACTGGGACGACCTGGAGAGCGGCTATTTTCTCTTCCAGGGCGGCTATCTGCTCCTTGAGACCGGCAATCTGCTCCTGGAAAACTTTTAGCAATTCATTTTGGCTTTTTTCCATAAATGACTATATTTGTAGCCGAAGACAAAGATACGGAAATGTTTTTGGAAAATTCAAAAAAATCCGGCTGTATTGAGGTAATTTGCGGATCTATGTTCTCCGGCAAAACGGAAGAACTCATCAGAAGACTTAAGAGGGCCCAGTTTGCCAAGCAGAAGATTGCCACTTTCAAGCCCACGGTGGACAAGCGCTATTCAGATTTGGACGTAGTCTCCCACGACTCCCACAGCATTTCCTGCACGCCCATCAAGACGCCCTCCCGTATGCTCCAGATAGAGCCGGACGTAGAGGTAGTGGGCATTGATGAGGCCCAGTTCTTTGACGAGAGCATCATTGGCGTATGCCAGGAGCTGGCCAACCGCGGCATCCGCGTGATCATAGCCGGCCTGGATACAGACTATATGGGTAAGCCCTTCGGCCCCATGCCCGGCCTCATGGCCATTGCAGAGGATGTCCAGAAGGTCCATGCCATCTGCGTACGCTGCGGCTCGCTGGCCAACCATTCCCACCGCCTGTCGGCTTCTAAGAAGCTGGTGGTCCTGGGAGAAAAAGACACATATGAACCCCTCTGCCGGGAGTGCTACCAGAAAGCACTGGCAGAAGATAACGAATAACACTAATTAAATCTATAAGCCATGAAAAAAGTCAGCTTAATGATGGCCGCTATTGCCCTGGTGGGCATGGCCGCCTGTCAGAAGATCGAGACTCCCGAAGCCCAGCAGGAGGAGCCCGAGGTGATTCAGACCCAGGAGCCCCAGCAGGAAATCGTTCAAGAGCCTGCTGCAACGGAGCCTTCTATAGAAACGGCTGCCGCCGTCCTCAACGAAGTGGCCGAAAAGGAAGAAGTCAAGCTCTTCATCAAGAACCTCATGTTCATGATCAGAGAAGGAAAGGACGCCCGTCATTTCGAATTTGGCGTATCCCTTGTGGGTGATGATCAGGAATACTCCTATGTCTCCGGTTCCCTGGGACTCGTTGTAGGAGACCTCCATCCCGTTGCCATTGACGTAGACCTCCTGTTTGCGAATATGATTTCCGTGGTTGGCCAGGTAGATCTGGTTCAGATTTCCCATAAATACGCCCGGGCTGCCCTCGCCATTGACAACTTCACCTGCGAGTTCTATCTCAAAGAAGCTTCCAAGGGCCTTGACCTTATCATTTGGGATAAGTACAAGATCGCCTTCTTCCGCGGAGTGGACGAGGAAACCGGCAAGCGCACCATGGACCTGTACATGTACGACCCCGCCCATCCGGAGTACGCCCCTATCCCCCTCGGCGGCCTGTTTAAGTCCCTCGTCGTGGGTTAATCCCCGCACTTAGACCTTAAAAACCTCAACCTCGATCATAAGGTTGAGGTTTTTTTTGCATCAAAAGCCACAACACTTTCTTTTTTACGATTCTTGGAATAGATTGCAGGGCGGGGGTGGGACGGTTGATAATTCTATACAAAATATGTAATTTTGTGGGTATGAAAGAGCGGTTGT
>CAMVJR010000148.1 GCA_947167855.1 uncultured Bacteroidales bacterium | reverse complement strand
GAATAACCATCCAGTCAATCTGCTCCTTCGGCAAAATCTGACATTGGTTGAGGAAGACTGTTATCCAACCGTGGTTGAAGTCAGCCTCAACAGGGGCGCTGCCACCAGTGAATCCTGCGACGATGCTCTCGATATCAGCAGCTGTGGGGATATTACAGGAAAGAACATAGAACTGATCATCTTCTTCAGAGATGAACGGTTCCAATCCGTGCGCTTGCTCCTCATTCCAGAGAACAATGCAAAACTACGGAAAAGAAATTACATAAGCAACTGACAGTAATAACTTATGCAAACAAAAAGAAACGCCCCTAGAAGTATCTCTAGGGGCGTTTCTGGGTGACTCCAACAGGACTCAAACCTGTAACCTTTTGATCCGTAGTCAAATGCTCTATTCAATTGAGCTATGGAGCCAGTTAGGTGCCTTAATTAGGCTTCCTTATTCTCTACGTAGACTTTCTCGCGGATGCGGGCCTTCTTACCGGTGAGGTCGCGGAGGTAGAAGATACGGGCGCGGCGAACCTTGCCATTCTTGTTAACCTCGATGCTGTCAATGAACGGGGACTGGAAAGGGAAAATTCTCTCAACACCCACGCCACTGGCGATCTTGCGGACGGTGAAGGTCCTGGTGAACGGGTCCATACCACTGAGCTGAATCACGACACCGCGGAACTTCTGAAGTCTCTCTTTATCACCTTCCTTGATTCTGTAGGTAACGGTGACAGTGTCACCGGCCTTGAACTCAGGATAGGAAGCTACTTTCTCATTCTGGAAAGCCTGCTCTGCAATCTTAATCAAATCCATAATTCTCTTAATCCTTTGTGCAACATTGCGGTTTGGCTCCTGACAAGAGGTTGCGTTGTTTTTGGGACTGCAAAGATACAATCTTTTTAGTAACCCGCAAAACTTTTTTCCAAAAAATTAGAAAATATTTTTCACTTTGTCGAAGGTGGCCTTGTCCTCACGCGTCAAATCCGGGGTGAAACTGGAACTGAACCGCATATTCTCCAGGGCTTCCTTCTCGCTCTTGGACAGTTTGTGGGGCACCCACACCTGGAACTTGACATAGAGGTCTCCGGTGCCACGGCCATAGCCCTGCACGCTGGGAAGGCCCTTTCCGCGCAATTTGACCACCGTACCGCTCTGGGTACCGGGTTCTACCTTTACCTTATAGCTGCCGTCCAGGCAAGGGACCGACACCTCGCAACCCAGCATGGCATCCATCACGGAAATGATGCGGGTATAGAAGAGGTTGTTTCCCTCCCTCTGCAACTGCGGGTGCTGAATCTCGTTGATCACCAGCAGAAGGTCTCCGTTGGTACCACCGTGAGGGGCGGCATGGCCCTCTCCCCGGATGGTGATCTGCATGCCGTCCTCTACACCGGCGGGGATGCGGACCTTGACCAGTTCCCGCTTGCGCTCCAGGCCGGTACCGTTGCAACGGCGGCAGGGATTGGTGATGATCTTGCCTTCACCCTGACACTGGGGGCAGGTGCCGATGGTATAACCTATGCCGCCGAACAGGCCGCGGGTCTGCTGACGCACACGGCCCTGGCCGCCGCAGGTAGGACAGGTCTTGATGTCGGACTCGCTCTTGGCTCCCTTGCCTCCGCAGTCCGAGCAGGGACGGGCGCGCTCCAGGGAAATCTCCTTTTCGCAGCCGTTGGCAATCTCTTCCAGGGTGAGCTTGACGCTGGTGCGGATATCCCGGCCGCGTACCACGCGGGGGCCGGCCTCCTGGCCGCCGAAGCCGCCAAAACCGCCACCGCCAAAGCCGCCAAAATCAAAGCCGAAACTGCCGCCGAAGATGTTGCGGAGGAAGTCGTTGATATCCATTCCGCCAAAGTCAAAGCCACCGGCACCGCCGCCCATTTGCTCGGCGGCGAAACCAAACTGGTCGTACTTGGCTCTCTTGTCGGGGTCACTGAGGATGGAATAAGCCTCGGCCGCTTCTTTGAAGTGTTCTTCGGCCGTCTTCTTCTCTGCGTCCGTTCCGTTTACCCAACGGTCCGGATGCCATTTGAGCGCCAACTTGCGGTAGGCGCTCTTAATCTCATCTGCGGAGGCTTTCTTGTCTACTCCCAGAACCTCGTAGTAATCTCTCTTGTTTGCCATAACTTACGCTCCTACAACTACTTTAGCATAACGGAGCACTTTGTCTCCCAAGGTATATCCGGTTTGTACCACATCAATCACCTTGCCCTTGAGGTCTTCTGACGGGGCCGGGAAAGTGGTGACGGCCTCGTGCAGCTCGGTGTCAAAGTCCTTGCCCTTGGCGTCGATCCTCTCCAAGCCCTTGCCCTTGAGATAGGCGGTGAGCTTGCCAAAGATCATCTGCGTGCCTTCCTTGGCGGCCTCACTGTCCGTGCTCTTTTCCAGGTTGGCGAGGGCTATCTCACAGTCGTCCAGGATGGGGAGGAGTCCCTTGATGGTATCCGATGCAGCGGAGCCCACTAGGGCCAGCTTCTCCTCTGCCGTACGGCGGCGGAACGTGTCAAACTCCGCCATCAGGCGCAGATAGTCTGCCTTGACGTCATCGGCCTTTTTCTTAGCCTCTTCCAACTGCTCGTTCAGGCCCTCGATATGGGCTTCCAGTTCCGCCAGCTTCTTGCTGTCGGGGGCACCCTCTATATTCTTTTTCTTCTTTTCTGACATGATTCTATGGATGTTTCGGCCCTCTTCCTATCAAAATGCCTGCCAGCGTAGCTGGTCTGCCATTCTGTCAGTCCGAGGGCCGGCATCCACCTACCGGAGAATCAGGATTCCGCCATCAAAGATGACAACCGTCACTTCCTGGAAAACCAGGTCTGTCAGGGTGAGTTCCCGGGGCCAGTCCATCCGCCGGGCGTGCTTGTGTTTTTTACTCATAATGCGCTAGATTAAGGGTTTGTGGAAATAAGGGATTCCGTTTTCACGGAAGAGGGAGGCCGATGTGGCCATGGGAAGATAGAAGCCCTGGTCCGGCATCTCCAGCCAGATGTCAAAGGCCTCGAAGGGAACCGTCTGCCGGGTAAACCAGATGCCCGAGATGCTGATACAGCTGATCTGGGGGACCATGCTCTCCAGCAGGTTGTACAGAGCCCGGATGCCGCGCTGATACAGTTCCGGAAGAACAAAGTGGTCCGGGACATCCGGCATGCCGTCCAGGTGGAAAGTGTCTCCGTCGTAGTTCAGACGGACGTGGGCCTCGTTGAGAGGGAAAAGGTAATCGTTAAAATGGGCCATAGTTCTTTTTTTGGGGCAAGATACGGCGCCCAGGAAGCAAAAACACAATTTTGGCAAGGCTTGCCAGGATTTGGTTTTTTGGAAATTTTTACAGGATTCACTAACTTTGAAGTATGAAAAAACTAATGACTCTCTTTGCAGGACTGCTCTCCTGCGTGCTGCTGCAAGCCCAGCAATACGATGTCGTGGAAAAGGTAAAGGCCGATATCCGGAAAGCCTACGGCATGGAAGGCCCGCACCGCCTGGACGAATTTGGAACCCTTTCCAAGGCGCCCAGTGGATATAAGCCCTTCTATATCAGCCACTACGGCCGCCACGGTTCCCGTTACGCCTGGAATCCGGACACCTACACCCTCATCCGCGACGTTTTCAAGAAAGCGGAAGAGAAGGACGTCCTTACCCCTTACGGAAAGGAATTCGCCAAGAAGTACATGGACTTCTGGGAAGTGCCGTACATCAACTCCGGAGACCTGGTACCCCTGGGCTACGACCAGCACCTGGCCATCGGCACCTTTGTGTACGAACAGTTCCCGCAGGTCTTTAAGGGCCGAAAGAAAGTGGACGCCCTCTCCTCCACCGGCCAGCGCTGCATCGTGAGCATGGGCGCCTTCAATGCCGGCCTTCTGAGCGGCAATCCCAAGCTGCAGATCCGCATGCAGTCGGACCACATGGGTATGGGCAT
>CAMVJR010000147.1 GCA_947167855.1 uncultured Bacteroidales bacterium | reverse complement strand
ACCTTCAGGCGCTGGCCGATGGCGATGCGGTCGCTCTTGAGGTTGTTCCAGCTCTTGAGCTGGCGGACGGAGGTGTGGTACTTGCGGGCGATCTTGCCCAGGGTGTCGCCGGACTTGACTTTGTAGTAGACCCAATGGGGCGTGGCGGAAGGACGGGCGGTCTGGACGGGCTTGCCGTTCACCGTTTCGCGGCCGTCCTCGATCTTGGAGGTGAAGAGGACATCGGCCTTGTAGCGGTAAATGCTGTCCTGCATCTCCAGGAAGGCGGTGCTGTAGTTGAAGGGCAGGCGGATGACTTCGTCGGAGTGGGCGCCCGGGACAATGTCGTTGTAGTATTGGGGGTTCAGGTCACGGATGTCGTCCAAGGGAATGCCCAGGACCTCGCTGATCTGGTTGAAGTGCAGGTTCTTGTGGATGTGGAAGGTGTCCACATACGTGGGCAGGGACATGGGAGCGGCCTTGAGACCGTATTCGTTGGCGTAGTTGAAGGCGTACATGGCGCCCACCATGGCCGGGACGTAGCCGCGGGTCTCGCGGGGGAGGTAGTCGTAGATGCTCCAGAAGTCCCTGCGGCCGCCGGCGCGCTTGATGGCCTTGTTCACGTTGCCGGAACCGCAGTTGTAGGAGGAGATGGCCAGGGACCAGTCTCCAAAGATGCGGTAGGCGTCCTTGAAGTAGCGGGCGGCGGCGTCTATGGAGGCTATGGGATCCATGCGCTCATCGGCGTAGGAATCGATGCGAAGACCGTAGCTGAGGGCCGTGCGGTACATGAACTGCCACATGCCTTTGGCGCCTACGCGGGATTCGGCCCTGGGATTGAAGGCGCTCTCGATGATGGCCACGTACTTGAGCTCCAGGGGAAGGTCGTATTTGCGTAAGGTCTCTTCAATGATGGGGAAGTAGTACTGGGACAGGCCCATCATCTCCGACATCTTGGCGGGCATCTTCTCCGAGTACAGGATCATGAAGTTCTTGACGGTCTCGTTGAAGGGGAGGGTAATGAAGGAGTTCATCTCCTCCAGGCGGCGCATGAGCACGGAGTCGGGCACGTCTGTGGTGAAGTGCACGGAATCCATATCAAACTGCTCGCGGCCCGGAATGCGGGACTGGCGGTGCATGTACCACTGGGAAAGCAAAGTGTCCGTGCTGGCGGTGGCATAGTCTTCCAGACCGGCCGATACTTTATTCTCGTTCTCTCCGGACAGTTCTTCCTCAATGTATTCGCGGTCGATGGCGTCGGTGCGGTAGGCGGCAACCTCGGCCTCCAACACCTCTATGCGCTTGTGAAGCTCCTCGTTCTCTTTCTCCAGGGCCTTGCGGCTCTTCTTGAAAAGCCCCTGGGCATCGGCCGGAATGGCCAAAGCAGGCAGGGCAAAGATCAATATACTACTAACTATAAATGCAAATTTCTTCATATTCTAAAACTTAAGGCCGATGGACATGCCCACGGCCGGGGGCGCCAGTGCATAGTCTCCCATGGGTAGGACGGCCGGGGCCACCTTCATGGAAATCTCGTCGTTGACGTCAAAGCCTTTCATGTAGGCAAAGACGTTGGCGTCGATGACCTGCAGGACGTAGGAGACCGCCACCGCCAGGATGGAATAGTCCCTGAGCCGGCGGTAGGAATCCCTGTAATACTTGGCATTCTCAGCGCTCTGCGGCGGTTTTTCGGTTTCCGGATCTTCGGATGTGGCCTGGTCATAGATCCATTTCCAACGTTTATATTGCCCGTTGTTCTCTATCACAAAATGGATACTGCCAGCCATGAGGCCCCAGTAGATGGGAACCTTCCAGAACTCTCCGTTATACACCTGCCCCAGGCCGGGAAGCAGGATGGAGTAGATGGTGGACTTGGTAGGGTCCGGATGCAGCTCTGACTTGTAGCAGATGGCCCCGTCCAGCATGGCGCCCCAGTACATGGCTCCGGCGCCCACATAGGACAGGGTACTATACAGTTGGAACTTGTCTTCTCCGGTGTTCTTGTAGAGCTTGTTGAAATGGATACCCCCATAAATACCGGCACCAATGCCGCCGTAAATGATGGGGAGCTTCCAGTACTGCTTATTGTAAATCTGGGTGCCGCCCACAAAGACCGCGGAGCCTATGCTCAGGGTCTTGAGGGAAGCGGTTCTCTTGTGCGCCAGACCGCCAAAGTATTCCTTGAAGCTGAACAGCTGGCTGGAATCCGTCTTGGTTTTTTCGGTGGTGTCGGCGTACGTTTGGGTAAAGGCGTCCCGTTTGAATTGGTCGTCTCTGTATTGGGCACGAAGGGGGAGGGAAGCCAGCAGGCATCCCAGACCAACCGCTATGAGCCCTCTAAAATTCATCGCTGGTCCAGCGCCTTCATGAATTCTTCCATCTGGGCGTCGGAGTCGAACTTGATGGTGAGAACGCCCTTGCCCTCGCGGTTGCGGCGCAGGGAAATGTTTTCACCAAAGTACTTGCCCACATTCTCCAGGAGACGGTAGTACATCTCCGGCAGAGTACCGGGATCTTCCTTTTTACGGGCCGAAGGCTCTTTGTCCAGGGCCTTCACCTTCTCTTCCAGCTGACGCACGGAAAGACCGCCTTTCACAATGAGGTCGCAGAGCATTTCCTGCGTGGCAGGGTCTTCCACGGCCAGCAGCACCTTGGCGTGGCCCACGCTCACGAGGCCTACCTTGAGGTCGTGCTGCACTTTGGCGGGCAGTTTCAACAACCGCAGCTGGTTGGCCACCGATGCGCGCTTTTTGCCCACGCGGTCGGCCATCTGTTCCTGGGTGAGGCGGCATTCCTCCATGAGGCGCTGATAGCTCATGGCCACCTCAATGGGGTCCAGGTTCTCACGCTGGATATTCTCCACAATAGCCATCTCCAGCATACCCTGCTCGGAGGCATCGCGGATATAGGCGGGAACCATGTCCATGCCGGCCATGATGGAGGCACGGTAACGGCGTTCACCGCTGATAATCTGATACTTCTCTCCCTTGCGGCGCACCGTGATGGGCTGGATCAGGCCGAAGGTGCGGATGCTCTCGCATAGCTCCTGCATGGCGTCGTTGTCAAAGCTCATGCGGGGCTGGTAGGGGTTGGGCTCGATCATGCCCACCGGGATGCGCAGGACATCGGAGGTGTCCTGGGGTTTGGTTTCGGCCGATACTACCTGCTTGTTGATGTAGCCTACAGGTTTGCGGAGTTCGGAGAGGTCTTCTCCTCCCAGGAGGGCTCCCAGGCCCTTACCCAGACGGGACGGACTGTTATTCGCCATCTTTGTTCTTGTCTAAGACTTCCTTTGCCAGATTGAGGTAATTGGAAGTACCGTTGTTCATTACGTCGTACAGGATGATGGGCTTACCGTAAGAGGGAGCCTCGCTCAGGCGGATGCTGCGCTGGATCACGGTGTTGAATACCATATCCTTGAAGTGGTCCCTGAGCTGGGATACAACCTGGTTGTGCACTTTGGTACGGCCGTCGTACATGGTAACCACAAAGCCCTCGATGGTGAGGTTGGGGTTGATACCGTTCTGTACCAGGCGGATGGTCTGGATGAGTTTGGCCAGGCCTTCCAGGGCAAAGAATTCAGGCTGTACGGGAATCATCACGGAATCTGCGGCCGTGAGGCTGTTCACGGTAATGAGACCCAGGGAAGGGGAGCAGTCGATGATGATGTAGTCGTACTGGTCCTTGATGGGCGCAAGGGCCTTCTTGAGGATGGACTCGCGGTCCGGGGTTTCCAGGAGCTCGATCTCTGCACCCACCAGGTTGATGTGGGAGGGGATCATGTGCAGCTTGGGAAGTTCTGTCTGGATGAGAGCGTCCGTGGCGGGGATTTTTCCAATGAGAATCTCGTACAGGGTACGGTGTTCCTCGTTCTCGGGGTCAAAGTTGAGACCGGAGGTGGTATTGGCCTGCGGGTCTGCGTCTATGACCAGGACGTTCTTTTCCAG
>CAMVJR010000146.1 GCA_947167855.1 uncultured Bacteroidales bacterium | reverse complement strand
ACCGGATCCCCACTAGGAGTGGCGGGGAAGGTGCCGGGGCGATTGGCCCACCAGTCGTATTCAAAGTCTTTGATCTGTTCCAACAGGGCGTCTTCGTCCAGGGCGGTTCCGGCCTCCAGGGATGCGTTCACGGCGTTGAAGAAGAGCTGCCAGCGGCCCTTGTAGTAGGTGCTTACCAGGCCGGCCCAGGTGCGGTCGGCGTAGTCGGTGAGGAGGTTGCCTCTCGGGCCCCAGGAAGTGAGGAGGTTGCGGGCGTTGGACTCAAAGTAATCGGCCTCTTCCGGGGTGGCTCCCCAGGCGCGGGCATCGGCTATCCATTTGCCCACCAGGAAATAGGACTGGGTGCTCAGGAGCTTCTCCATGGTGTCGAAGACGCCCAGCAGGGAGGCCTCCAGATCGGCCATAGCTCCGCGATCTCCGGCCTCATAGGCCTTCTTGTACGCCGCAAACGTGGCCTCGAAGCCGTTGGACAGGTACTGCCGCGTGAGGTTGACCACGTCAAACTCATACGCGCTGGCCTTGGACGGCTCCTGCAGCAGCAGCTCGATGGCCTGCTTTAGCAGCGCATTCTCGTACGTAAACCGCACGCTGGAATGATAGGAAGAAGACCGCTTGAAAGAAGGCCGAAGGTTCATGATGGGACTGTGCCCCGGCACCGAACGGTCCACGTAGATGCTGTCCAGCAGGAGCTTCCAGGCACTTCGGCCCGATTCGGATTCAAAGCCTATGCGGCTATCGGCCAGCGATACAGCGTAAGCGTCCAAATCCTTATGCCTGGGGGAATCCCAGGCCTTCTCAAAGATGAACTGGTACATGAACGGGTTGCAGTCGAAGCCCTCCAGCGTGGATCCCAGGCCCTTGAAATTGGCCCCGGCCTCTGCGAAGGTACCCTCGATTCGGCCTGCAATGTCTTCAAAGTTGCCGGCCAGGTAGGTGTTGCCGCCAAAGTTGCCCAGGTAGCACCAGATGAACGGCACGCCGTAGTAGCTCTGGGTCTGGCGCCAGACCTCCTGCCGCTCGCAGTAGTAGTCCAGGAGCAGGGACTTTTCGGCCGGATAAGACGTGATGTACGGCTCTATGCGGTCCTGCGTCCAATATTTGCGCTCGTTCCAGAAGAGCCAGGTCATCTGCAGCCACACGGCCTCCGGGTCTGCGGCGGCCAGCGACTCGTAGCACTGACGGCTCACGCGGGAGAGGTAGTCGGGCTCCCAGCTCTTGGGGATCATCTCGTTAAACAGATCGATGCCATAGATATGGTCCGTTCCGTAGATCTCGGTCTCCTTTTCCACAAACTTCTTCTGGATTTCCGGGAAGAGGGGGTCCATAGGGTCCAGGAACCACGGGTAGTCCTCCAGCGGGAAGCCGGCCCAGTCGCTCATGCGCTCGATCTGGGCTTCGGGCCTGATGCGTTTGAGCTCCGGCGGCACGTGTCCGGCAAAGGCCGGCAGCACGGGCTTCATGTTGAGCTCCCGCTCGCGGGCCACGATCTGCTTCTGCAGCTGGGCCTGCCCTTCCAGCCAGGAGTGGGGGAGCGGGCCGCCCCAGCGGTCGATATTGAGCATGCGGTGCCACGGCAGATGGGCCGGGCCGGTGAAGTAGCTGCGCACTTCCTCGTCGGAGAGGCCCATCTCGGTCCAGATTTGGTACCAGATGGCCTCCTGACCGGTGATGGCCAGCGGCAGGTTGATGCCCTGCAGGGCCATCCAGTCAATGAAATGCTCCCATTCGGCCCACTGCCACCAGGGCATGGTGTAGCCGTAGGTGCAGTAATTGAGGAAGAAACGGTCCGGAACGCGGGCCTGGATGGTCACGGCCTCCGGCACTTTGGGCAGCTTCTTGGGCATGGTCACCTTGTCCCAGGAGAACCAGCCCACATTCACGTGGCAGTAGTACTTGAGGTAGTGGTTCAGGCCCACCGCCATGGAGTTGGCGTTGTTGCCGCCAATGCGCACGCGGCCGCCTTCCGAAGAAAGGGTAAACACATCCGCCGTATCGGCCGTCTGGTAGAATTCAATCTGGCGGGCCGATGGACCCACAACCCGCTGCGCAAGGCTTTTGGCAGCTTTCACATCCGGAGTCTCCTCCGAAAAATGGCAGCCACACAGGAGGGCGGTGGCTGCCATAAAAAGGACTAAGTGTTTCATTAGCTGATGAATTGGGCCTTGAGGGCTTCAATCTTGGCGGGGGCGTCGTCGCCCTTGGCGCCAAAGTAGAACTTGATCTTGGGCTCAGTGCCGGAAGGACGGACGGAGACCACGTCTCCGGCCTGGTTGAAGAACTGGAGCACGTTGCTCTTGGGAAGGCCGGTTTCCTCGGGTTTGTTGTAGTCGATGACCTTGGCCAGCGGGCTGCCAGCAATCTGTGCGGGCGGCGTGGCGCGGTAATCGGCCATGATCTTTTGGATTTCTTCGGCTCCGCTCTTGCCCTTGCGGACAATGTAGACCATCTTTTCTACGTACAGGCCGTATTCCTTGTACACTTTCTGGAGCAGCTGCCAGAGGGTCATGCCCTGCTCGGCGGCCCAGGCGGCGCATTCGGCCACCATGATGCCGGCTACCTGGGCGCACTTGTCGCGCACGAACTCTCCCAGGTTGAAGCCGTAGCTCTCTTCACCGCCGCAGATGAACACGCCCTTGCCTTCGTTGCGCTTCACTACCTCGGCAATGTACTTGAAGCCGGTGAGGACGTTGTAGCACTTGACGCCAAAGCTTTCGCAGATGGCGGCGATCAGTTCGGAGGTGACGATGGTCTTTACCACGTAGCCCTTGCCATCGGCCAGTTTGCCCAGCTCCTTCCAGCGGGTGAGGATGTAGTAGGTGAGGAAGCTCCAGGTCTGGTTGCCGGTGAGCTGGACCATCTTGCCTTCGTCGTTTCTGACGGCGATGCCCAGGCGGTCGGCATCCGGGTCGGTGGCCAGGACCAGGTCTGCGCCGGTTTCATCGGCCTTCTTGAGGGCCATGGCCATGGCGGCGGGCTCTTCCGGGTTGGGGGAGACCACGGTGGGGAAGTTGCCGTCGTTGATGTCCTGCTCCGGCACGTGGATGATGTTCTTGAAGCCCACGCGCCTCAGGGCTTCCGGCATCAGCTTGACGCCGCAGCCGTGGAGCGGGGTGTAGACAATCTTCATATCGGCGTGCTTCTTCACGGCCTCGGGGGTGAGGGTGAGGGAGGTGATATCGCGGAGGTAGCACTCGTCCATTTCCTTGCCCATCATCTCGATGGGGGCCTTGGGCTCACCGGGGACGGGGTTGAAGCGGACATCGGCCGGGTCTTCGATCTTGGCAACCTCGGCCACGATGTCCTTATCTACGGGAGCGGTGATTTGGCCGCCGTCCTCCCAGAAGACTTTGTAGCCGTTGTATTCCTTGGGGTTGTGGCTGGCCGTGACCATGATGCCGGCCGTGGCCTTCTTGACGCGGATGCTGTAGCTGAGCTCCGGCGTGGGACGCAGGCCCTCAAACAGGTATACCTTGATGCCGTTGTTGCTGAGTACGTCTGCACTGATCTGAGCGAAAAGCTCCGAGTTGTTGCGGGCATCGTAGCTGATGCACACGCTCTTTTCTCCTTTCACGTGCTGCTTGATGTAGTTGGCCAGACCCTGGGTGGCCATGCCCACCGTGTACTTGTTCATGCGGTTGGTGCCCACACCCATGGTGCCTCTGAGACCGCCCGTACCGAACTCCAGGTTGCGGTAGAAAGCGTCCTCCAGCCCTACCGGATCGGTTTCCATGAGGTGCTTTACCTCGGCCTTGGTTTGCTCGTCAAAGCTTCCTTCCAGCCAGCTCTTTGCAACGTCTTTGTAGTCTTTCATATCTGTGTTATTAATTGTTTTTAATATCGACTGTCTACAAATTTAAAGATTATTCAGTACTTTTGCAATAATGACGTTTGCCGATTTCATATTGGCCCACTCCTACGACGATCCGGCGCAGTTGGCACTGGGCCGGGGGAGGTTTATGGCCGATGTCCCCGACTTCGACCTGGC
>CAMVJR010000145.1 GCA_947167855.1 uncultured Bacteroidales bacterium | reverse complement strand
CGGTTGATAATTCTATACAAAATATGTAATTTTGTGGGTATGAAAGAGCGGTTGTTAGGAAAAACCCCGGAAGAATTGTCCGTTATTGCCAAAGAACATGGCTTGCCTGCGTTTGCTGGGAAGCAGATGGCGCAGTGGCTGTACCAGAAGCGGGTGAGGAGCATTGATGAGATGACCAACCTGTCCAAGGCCGGCCGTGAGGCCCTGGGAGAGCACTACGAGGTGGGCTATGTGGCCCCCGTGGACGTGCAGACTTCCAAGGACGGAACCAGGAAATATTTATTTCCGGTGAGATGCCCGGTCGGAGCCGGGCATGACGAAGAGTCCTGCATTGAGGCGGTGATGATTCCGGACGATGACCGCAAGACGCTGTGCGTGAGTTCGCAGGCGGGTTGCAAGATGGGCTGCAAGTTCTGCATGACGGGACGGCAGGGTTTTCATGGCAACCTGAGCGCTGCGGATATCCTGAACCAGTACTTTGCCATTGATGAGGCCGGCGAGCTTACCAATACCGTGTTCATGGGAATGGGCGAGCCGCTGGACAACTGGGACAACGTGAAGCGGGTAATTGAGGTCCTGACCGCCCCCTGGGGCCTGGCCTGGAGCCCCAAGCGCATTACGCTGAGCACCATTGGCGTGCTGCCCAAACTCAAGCAATTCCTGGACGAGAGCAAGTGCCACCTGGCCGTGAGTCTGCACAATCCCTTCCCGGAAGAAAGGGCCGAGATGATGCCCGTCCAAAAGGCCTGGTCCATCACGGAAGTGGTGCGGCTCATCAAACAGTACGACTTCACGGGCCAGCGGCGCGTGAGCTTTGAATATACGGTCTTTGAAGGCTGGAACAATACCCCTAAACATGCAGACGAACTTCTGAGACTGCTCAAGAACCTGGAGTGCCGGGTCAACCTGATCCGCTTCCACAAAATCCCCGATTTCCCCTACGGAACGGCTCCCGACCCTGTGATGGAAGCCTTCCGCGACAGACTTAACGCCGGTGGCCTCACCGCTACCATCCGCGCTTCCCGCGGAGAAGATATTTTCGCCGCCTGCGGCCTCTTAGCAGGAAAACACAAAGAAAAATGAAAAACTTAATTGCTGCTCTGTTGCTGTTGTTGCCTGTGGCTGCTTTTGCCCAGCAGGAAGAGGTGTACTCTTCCTTCGGCCTGGATGCCAAGGATGCCAAGGCTGTCCGTGAGATCCGTTATAAGATGTCCCAGATCCGGAAGACGCGTCCTACGGTGGCGCTGGTCCTTTCCGGCGGCGGTGCCAAGGGTGCCGCTACCGTGGGCGTTCTCAAGTACCTGGAACAATATGACCTTCCGGTGGACATGGTGGTGGGAACCAGTATCGGCGGCCTGCTGGGCTCTTTGTACGCCCTGGGTTACGATGCCGAGTACCTGGAAGACCTGATCCGCCATATAGACTGGGACATGGCCCTGAGCGACAAGGTGGACAAGCAGTTCATCCCGTATTCCCGCCGGCGCTACAAGGAGAAGTACATGCTCTCCTTCCCGTTCTATTACAGCCAGGCCGACTATAAGCAGTACCTGGCCGGCGATGCCCCCTTTGCCGAGGGCCGCAACCGCGAGCTGGACCTGGGCGCCAAGTCCAAGAAGAGAAAGTACTCTTTTGACGATTTGGCCAAAGAGAACCTGATGGGCAGTCTGCCGTCGGGCTTTGTCTTCGGCCAGAATGTGAATCAGATCATTACCAGCCGTACGGTGGGGTACAGCGACTCCACGGACTTCTTCAAATTTCCCATTCCCTTTGCCTGCGTAGCTACGGACATGGCTTCCGGTAAGGCCAAGGTCTGGCACTCCGGATCCATCAACCTGGCCATGCGCTCCACCATGAGCATTCCCGGCCTCTTTGCCCCGGTGCGTACGGACGGCATGGTGCTGGCCGACGGAGGCATGCGCAACAACTTCCCGGTGAACATAGCCCGTGAGATGGGGGCCGATATCGTGATTGGCATCGACCTTTCCCAGGCCTCCCTGCAGGCCAACGAAATCCAGAACCTGGCCGATATCCTGGCTGCTGGCATGGATCTCCTCTCCAACGACGTATTTGACCGCAACTTGCAGGAAGTGGATTTGTACATCCATCCCAATCTGGACGGCTATAACATGCTCAGCTTCAACGCAGTGGCGGTGGATACCATGTGTATCAGAGGCTACAAGGCCGCCGAGGCCATGGCTCCTCAGCTCCAGGCCCTCAAGAAGCGTCTGGGCAGTGCCGGCCGCAAGCTCAATGCCAAGCCGGCCGTGGACATTGGCCAGCGGGATGTGCTCATTGATGAGGTGATTGTAGACGGCGTCCCCTTCAAGGAAGGAGAGATGATCCGGGAGAAGATGCACGTGAAGGCCGGCATGCGCGCCAGCAAGTGGATGATTGAGAAGGACGTGGCCACCATCTTTGGAAAGGGCGCCTACGACTATGTGAACTATGAGCTGCGCGGTACGGACGAGCCGTACAAGCTGCGCATCTACTGCAAGCGCGGTCCCATGCACCAGATCGGTTTCAGTGCCCGCATGGATACGCAGGACCTGGTATCGCTGCTGCTCAACGTGGGCCTGAACACCCGCGCCATGAGCGGCCACTCGCTGGACCTGACGGCCCGCATCAACACCAACCCTTATCTGGATATACTGTACGCCTATAATGCGCCGCACTTTACCACGTTCAACGTCCGGTCCCATATCCGTTACACGGACCGCCTGAACATGTACAACACCTCGGAGCGATTCAACTCTTCGTTCCTCATCGCTACCCAGGAGCTGTTCCTGTCCAACCTGCATCTGTCCATGATGGACGTGAACCTGGGTATCCGCAACCAGTACTTCCGCCTGTTTGATATCTTATCGGCCAAGGGTACCGGAGACTACAGCGTGTCGCAGAAGATGGACTATCCCAGCGCCTTCCTGAGCGCCCGCCTGGAGACCATGGACAACAGCTATTTTCCCACCAAGGGTGTCTCCTTCGGCCTGGGTGCCGATGCCATCTGGAGGGTCTTTGAGCAGGACGCCCCTTCCAAGTGGATCGCTTCCTTCTCGGCCGATGGTAAGTTCCCCGTGAGTTTCGGCCGCTTTACCATGATCCCGAGCTTTGCGCTGCGCTTTGTCTTCGGCCCGGATATTCCGCTGATGTATTCCAATATTATTGGCGGCGATATTGCCGGCCGATACATTGACCAGCAGATTCCGTTCATGGGCTTCAACGACGTGGCCCTGTGCCAGGACCATCTGGGACTGACGCGCATGGAACTCCGCTACGAGATTGCCAACAACCACTATCTCTCGGGCATTGGCAACGTGTCCCTGGACTGCGACAGCCTGGGTGCCATCGGGGAGGGCCGCCTGCTCTGGGGCGTGGGTGCCGGCTACGGCTGGAATACCATCGTGGGCCCGCTTAAGGCACAGGTGTTCTGGTCTTCCCTCACCAAGAAGGTGGGTGCTTACCTGTCGTTCGGTTACAGCTTCTAGTATGGACGCCGCCCGCTGCCTGAGTCGCCTGCAAAAGCTCTGTTCCAAGGCAGAGTATTGCAAGGCCGATGTCTACCGCAAGGCCCTCAAGGACCTGGAGGGAGACGAGGAAGCCGCCGCCAAGGTGGTTGAGGCATTGCAGGCCGATAAGTACATAGACGACGCGCGCTACGCCGCTGCCTATGCGCGGGAGAAGGCGACGCTCCAGGGCTGGGGCCCCGTGAAAATCCGCTTCCAGCTGCGCGGGAAGGGCGTCTCCGACGAGGTGATAGCCGCCGCTCTGGAAGAGATTGAGCCGGAGAAGGCGGAGTCCCGCCTGGCCAAGCTCCTGGAGGCCAAGGCCAAGACGCTAAAAGGCGACCCTCAGGGTCGCCTCAAGCTCATCAAGTTTGCCCTCTCAAGGGGCTATGACTATGATGTAGTTAAAAAAATGGTACAGCCGTAAGCCGCTTTCTGTTTTTAAATCTGTCATTTATCTTCGCAACCTACCCCCCGGCATCGGACGGGCCG
>CAMVJR010000144.1 GCA_947167855.1 uncultured Bacteroidales bacterium | reverse complement strand
GCGACCTTCATAAAGCCGGCGATGTTGGCGCCCTTTACGTAGTCGATGGTGCCGTCCGGCTGGGTGCCGTACTTGACGCACTGCTCGTGGATGGACTTCATGATGAAGTGCAGTTTCTCGTCCACTTCCTTGCCGCTCCAGGAGATGTGCTCTGCGTTCTGGGTCATTTCCAGACCGGAAGTAGCTACACCACCGGCGTTCACAGCTTTACCGGGGGCGAACAGGATGCCATTGTGCTGGAAGAAGTGGATGGCCTCGGGCTGGCAACCCATGTTGGAGACCTCGCAGCAGCACCAGCAGCCGTTGGCTACCAGTTCCTTGGCGTCGTCTTCAGAAAGCTCGTTCTGGAAGGCGCAAGGGAGGGCGATGTCGCAGGGGATGCTCCAGGCCTTCTTGCCAGCGGTGAACTTGGTCTTGCCGGGGAACTTGGTGGCCATATCCTCTACCTTGTTGCGGTTGGAGGCGCGCATGACCAGCATGTAGTCAATCATCTCAGGGGTGATGCCTTCGGGGATCTCGCAGACACCGTCGGGTCCGGAGATGGCCACAACCTTGGCGCCCAGCTCGGTGGCCTTGATGCAGGCGCCCCAAGCTACGTTACCGAAACCGGAAACGGCCACTTTCTTGCCCTTGATGTCCTTGCCGGCTTTCTCCAGCAGGTGATGGGTGAAGTAAAGGGCACCGAAACCGGTGGCTTCCGGACGGAGGATGGAACCGCCCCAGGTGCCGCCCTTACCGGTGAGAACGCCGGTGTTGTACTGGCGGGCCAGCTTCTTGTACATACCATAGAGGTAACCGATCTCACGGCCGCCTACGCCTACGTCACCGGCAGGGATATCCTGATCCGGGCCGATGCAGTTCCAGAGCTCCAGCATGAAGGCCTGGCAGAAGCGCATGATTTCGTCGTTGGACTTGCCCACAGGATCGAAATCGGAGCCGCCCTTGGCGCCGCCCATAGGAAGGGTGGTGAGGGCGTTCTTGAACGTCTGTTCAAAGCCCAGGAATTTGAGCATGGAAGGCGTTACGGCCTTGTGGAAGCGGAGACCTCCTTTATAGGGACCGATGGCACTGTTGAACTGGATGCGGTAGCCGGTGTTGGTCTGGACCTCTCCCTTGTCGTCGATCCAGGTGACACGGAAGGTGAAGATGCGGTCCGGCTCTACCAGACGTTCCACGATCTTGGCTTTCTCAAATTCGGGATGCTGGTTGTATACATCCTCGATAGACTCAAGCACTTCCTGAACGGCCTGCAGATACTCTTTCTCAAGCGGATACTTGGCCTGGAGGCGTGCCATGATGTCAGTTGTTTTCATGATGAAAAATAAAGTTTTGGTTAATTATTATTAGTAAGTAATAGTGTCAAAAGTGATACAAATTTAAAGAGAAAAACGGGAATAAGCAAGCATTCATCAAGAAAGATTCTTTTGGCAAAAATGCTGGTTATCTTGCGAGAAATGATTAAATTTGCAAGATTATATTTACGAAAAGTATAGTATCAATTCAATAGCAATGAAAAAGCTCAAGATCGCACTGGTTCTCTGCGTGGCCGCTGCGGGACTCTGGTCCTGCCAGGAAGGCCGTTCCAAGGCCGAGCGCCTGCTGGAGAACTATGCAGAGGTGGAGATTCCCGCCCCGGATCTCTCGGGAATCACCGACAATGGAAAAGAGGTTCTGAACCTGTACCGCTTCGCGGCCGACGAGGCCGATGCCATCTACTGGCAGCAGTCCTTTGGGGACAAGGCTTTCTTCAGCGCCCTCCCCGAGGCCGAGCGTGAGTTCGCCTATGTAAACTACGGTCCCTGGGACCGCATTGACGAGCAGCCCTTCCTGGACGGCTTCGGCCCCAAACCCGCCGGCGCCCGCTTCTATCCGGAAGACATGACCGTAGAAGAGTTCCAGGCCTGGGACAACCCGCTCAAGGACAGCCCCTACACACTGGTAGAGCGCACCCCCGATGGCTCTCTGGAAGCCGTCTGGTACCACGACGCCTACGCCGAGCACGTGAAGAAGATTGCCAACTATCTCAAGGCCGCCGCCGATATCACCATCAAGCCCAGCGTCCGCAACTATCTGCTCAAGAAGGCCGATGCCATCCTCTCCGATGATTATTATGAGAGCGAGTGCGCCTGGCTGGATATGAATGACAGCAAGATGGACCTGGTGATTGGCCCGCTGGAAACCATTGACGACGACCTCCTGGGCAAGAAAGCCTCCTATGGCGCCTATGTCCTCCTCAAGAATCTGGAACGCACGGAAGAACTCAGAGAGATTGCCGCCCGCCTGCCTGAGTTGCAGGCCGCCCTTCCCGGAGACCCGGAGTATCACCACTTCGATCCCGGTATGGCTTCCGGTATCTTCTCCTGCAATGTCATTTATTACGGCGGTTACACCAATGCCGGTTACAAGACCATCGCCATCAACTTCCCCTATGACACCAAGCTCCAGGAGGAAGTGGGAACCCGCACCATCCTGTTCGACAACATCATCCGTGAGAAATTCAACCGCACCGTCTTCCCGGTGGGTATGAACCTCCTGGAGGCCGAAGACCGTCCCCACGTGGACGCCAACGCCTTCTACTGGGAAATTGTGTTCCGTGAGGTGGCCAAGGGCCTGGGTGTGAAGGAAACCGTCAACGGCAAGGGTATGGTATCCGACGCCCTCGGTAACGAAGCCCTCACCATCGAGAAACTCAAATCCAACATTCTGGGCACCTATCTTTGCCTCCATGAAGTGAATCACCACCATGTAGAGGCCCTCATCATGAGCCCGGATGTGATTGCCACCTTCGTGGTCAACACCATCCGTTCTTCCCGTTTCGGTGATGCCGATGCCACCGGCCGTGCCAACCTCATCGCCTACAACTACCTGCTGGAGCAGGGCGCCATTACCCGCAACGCTTCCGGCAAGTATTCCATCAACTACGCCAAGGCTCAGGAGGCCATCTCCAGCTTGGGAGCCCTCATCCTCAAGATCCAGGCAACCGGTGACTACGATGCCGCTGCAGACCTTGTGGCCAAGTACGCCGTGGTCAGCTCCACCCTCAAGGCCGATATTGTGAACCTGGAACTGGAAAAGATTCCGGTAGATATCCGCGTTTCCTACGAATAATCAAAAATCAAGATAATGGCTAAAAAATTTAACCTCAAGTATTGGGTGTTCCTGCCGCTTGTGCTGGCCATCACCATCTTCATCTGGGCTGTGCCCGTGTCGTTCTTCGGCATCGAGGCCCTCACCGTTGTTCAGCAGCGTGTGATTGCCCTGTTTGTCTTTGCCGCCCTCATGTGGATCTTCGAAATCATCCCCAACTGGGCTACTTCACTGCTGGTCATCGTGATTTCCCTGCTCACGGTCTCCAACAAGGGTATCGGCCTGTTCTGTGATCCTCAGTACGGTACGCTGGTTCCCTATGCCCGTATCATGAGCTCCATGGCAGACCCTGTGGTGATGCTCTTCCTGGGCGGCTTTGTGCTGGCCATCATGGCAGAGAAGTACGGTCTGGACGTTACCATGGCCCGTGCCCTGCTCAAACTCTTCGGCACCAAGCCGGAGATTGTGCTGCTGGGCTTCCTCATCATGATCTCCGTCTTCTCCATGTTCATGTCCAACACCGCCACCGCCGCCATGATGCTGGCCCTCCTCACCCCGGTGCTTTCCAAGCTTCCGGCCGATGATAGGGGTAAGATCGGCCTGGCCTTGTCCATTCCCGTTGCCGCCAACCTCGGTGGTATCGGCACCCCTATCGGCACGCCTCCCAACGCTACCGCCAAGGGTGCCCTGGAGCAGGTCGGTATCGACGTGAGCTTTGGTGAATGGTGCGCCCACATGATCCCTTACGTGATCATCATGATTGTGATCGCCTGGGTCGTGCTGCGCTTCATGTTCCCCTTCAAGACCAAGAAACTCGTGCTTGAGATCCCCGAGAGTGGCCAGAAGAAAGACTGGAAACTCTATGTGGTTTGGATTACCTTCATCGGCACCATCCTGCTGTGGGCTACCGAGCAGATTACCCATATCAACTCCAATATCGTGG
>CAMVJR010000143.1 GCA_947167855.1 uncultured Bacteroidales bacterium | reverse complement strand
CCGTCGTACTGGATGGGCATCATAAACCCGGCGAAGGGGCTCATCTTGGCACCCAGGGCCACGTGCGCATCGTACAGGCATGTGCGCTGCAGCTGTTCCTCAGGGATGATAACGTCTGACATGTTGTGTTAGTTTAAATAGTGTGTTAAAAACTTATGTAAATCCATATTGGTCTCTTTGTTGATGCGGAGGTCTTCCGGCGTGGCGCCCTTGGAGGGAGCCAGTTCCCCGCATATATCTACCGCCACTACCTCCATCTGCTCCAGGATGCGCCCCAGCATCTCTTTCACCTGCTCCAGGGAATACGTTCCCTGCGACCAGTCCGTCCGGGCCCAGGCCCTATCCAGCACATCCTTGTCCAGCGACACGTACACCCGCTCTCCCCTTCTCTGCTCCAGCCATCCTTCGGGGATATCGGCCTTCCCATCCGGCGGGCCGATGGAAAGCACATCCCGCAGCAGCGGGTTCCCCTCCTGCATCTCCTTGACCCAGCTGCCGCAGGAGAGCACGCCTCCAAAGGCAGGATCCTGGTTGTCCGGATGGTTGTCCAGCAGGATCAGATGAAAGGGTTCCGTCTCCCGGAGGGCCAGCAGGTGCGAGAGATAGTGGTAGTCTCCGCTGTCCAGCCAGCGCACCCGCGGCAAGGGTTTTGGAAACGCCTCTTTCAACATAGCCGCCGCCTGCTCATCGCAGTAACAGCAGCACCCTTCCAGGGCCGTAAAATCCAGTGTCTGAACGCCTTGCGCCTGTTTCTCCAGCCAGGGCAGGAATCCCTGCTCCGCATACGCGCCGCTGAACTGAAACACAAGGCTATTCATCTTTCAAAGATACGCATTTTTTTCGTACTTTTGCAGCAGAAATGCAAGACTTATGGCAGAATCCAATTTCATAGACTACGTCAGAATCTTCTGCGCCAGCGGGCACGGCGGAGCCGGCAGCGCCCACCTTCATCGCGCCAAATACGTGCCCAAAGGAGGCCCGGACGGCGGAGACGGCGGCCGGGGCGGCCATATCATCCTGAGAGTGAACCCGCAGCTCTGGACCCTCATCCACCTTCGCTACAGAAAAGTGGTGAGGGCCGAGAACGGAGGCAACGGAGCCGAAGCCCTCAAACGCGGCAAAAACGGAGAGGACATCATCCTGGAAGTGCCCCAGGGCGTGGTGGTCAAAGACGCAGAGACCGAAGAAGTCATCACCGAACTGGTAGAAAAGGACCAGGAATACATCCTGTGCCAGGGCGGCCGTGGCGGCTGGGGCAACGACCATTTCAAAAGCCCCACCAACCAGACGCCCCGCTACGCCCAGCCCGGAGAAGAAGGCCAGGAAGGCTGGTTCATCCTGGAGCTGAAAGTCTTGGCCGACGTGGGCCTGGTGGGCTTCCCCAACGCCGGAAAGAGCACCCTGCTGGCCGCCATCACAAGTGCCAAACCCAAGATTGCCAATTACGCCTTCACCACCCTGGAACCCAACCTGGGCATTGTCCGCTACCACGACAACCGCTCCTTTGTGATGGCCGATATCCCCGGCATCATCGAGGGCGCCCATGAAGGCAAAGGCATCGGCATGCGCTTCCTGCGGCACATCGAGCGCAACTCCGTGCTGCTCTTCATGGTAGCGGCCGATGAACCCGACGTAGCCAAGGGTTACAAGATCCTCCTGAAGGAGCTGGAAGAATACAACCCCGAGCTGCTGGTCAAGGACCGCGTGCTGGCCGTTACCAAAACCGACCTGATAGACGACAAACAGAAGGCCAAGATTGAGAAGAGACTTCCGGCCGATATTCCCCACGTCTTCATCTCCTCCGTGGCCCAGGTTGGCCTCAACGAACTCAAGGAAGCCCTATGGAAGGCCTTGTCCAACTAGACCAGCAAGTCACCCTCTGGCTCAACCAGCACAATCCGGAATCCCTCAACGGCCTGTGGCATCTGATGTCCGGCGTAAGGGAGTGGATTCCGCTGTATGTCTTTATGATGGGGGTCCTGATCTGGCGCCTGGGCTGGAAAAAAGGCCTGGCCGTGATGTTCACCCTGATCCTGGGCGTGGTCCTCACGGACCAGATAGCCAATCTGTGCAAGAACGGAACCCTGCGGCTCCGCCCCTGCCGGGATCCCTGGATGATCGAGCACGGGGTCGTTTGCCCGGACGGAATCATCGGCGGCCACTACAGCTTTTTCTCCGGCCATGCCAGCAACGCCTTTGGCTTTGCCACGGGCACCTGGGCCGGCCTGCAGCTCAACGACCGGGAACACAACTACGGCCTCTATGGCCTGGTGATCATGATTTGGGCAGCCCTCATGTCCGTGAGCCGCGTCATGCTGGCGGCCCACTATCTGGCCGATGTCCTGGTGGGATCTCTCTTTGGCATGGTCCTGGGCTTTACCCTGGCCTACGCCATGCACAAGCTGCTGGTTAAAGCGAAGCTATAACTTTCTCCATCTGAATGCTGTGGGAGCCCTTGAGCAAGACGGTGCAACCCTCCAGCGGATGCTGTTCCAGATACTTAGCCAGGTCTTCGGACGTGGTGAATGTTTTATACGGCTTACCGGCGGCGGCGCGGGTGAATTCTTCCCCTACCAGATAGGCTTCCAGGCCTTCCAGACGGGCCACGATGCGGTCGTGTTCGGCGGCGGCATCGGCCCCCAGCTCCCGCATGTCTCCCAGCAGGGCTACCTTTCGGCCCTTGATGAGCGAGAGGTTATCCAGGGCCACGGCCATGGATGACGGGTTGGCGTTGTACGCATCAACAATAAGGGTATTCTTCTGGGTCTTAACCAGTTGGCTGCGGTTATTGGAAGGAACGTAGGAGGCGATGGCCTGCAGGACATCCTCCCGGGGCACGTCAAAGAACCAGGCCAGCTTGAGGGCGGCCAGCACATTGGCGGCATTGTAGGCGCCCACCAGCTGCGTCTGCAGCGTGGCGTCTTCCCATACCATCTTGAGGAAAGGATTGGCCTCTATCTTTACGTCTTCCTTGGTATAGCCAATGGCTTCCAGGCCCCTCTGGGCCAGCATTTCCTGCAGCACAGGGTCGTCGGCATTGGCAAACACCACGCCGTCGTGCTCCTTCAGATAATCATAGAGCAGCCCCTTGGCGTGCTTGACGCCTTCAAAGCTGCCAAAGCCCAGCAGATGGGCCTTGCCCACATTGGTGATGAGTCCCAGGTTGGGCTGGGCCACGGCCAGCAGGGGCTTGAGGTCTTCCGGATGGCTGGCGCCCATTTCCACAATGGCAATCTGGGCACGCGGACCAATCTTGAGCACGGTGAGCGGAACGCCAATCTCGTTGTTGAGGTTGCCCTCCGTGGCGCTCACGCGGTAGGCGGCGCCCAGGGCGGTCTTGATCAGTTCCTTGGTGGTAGTTTTCCCGTTGGTGCCGGTGAGGCCGATCACGGGAATGCGCAGCTGCCGGCGGTGATATGCGGCCAGCGCCTTGAGGGTCTCCAGGGTATCGGAGACCTTGATAAGGCGGAGATCATCGGCCTGTAAATCCTCCCCCGCCACTGCGTAACAGGCGCCCTTTTCCAGGGCCTGCAGGGCAAAACGGTTGCCGTCAAAATTCTCTCCCTTGAGGGCGAAGAACAGCTGGTTCTTCTTGAGGGTACGGGTATCCGTACAAACTCCTGCGCTGTGCAGGAAGATATCGTAAAGTTGTTGAATCTCCATTATTTTCCGGTGCTTCCAAATCCGCCGGCACCACGCTCGGTGGCATCCAGCTCTTCCACTTCTTCCCACTCTACCTGCTCGTGGCGGGCAATCACCATCTGGGCTATGCGCTCGCCGGGAACAATCTCAAACGGCTCCTGTGACAGGTTTACCAGGATCACCTTGATCTCTCCGCGGTAGTCTGCGTCTATGGTGCCAGGGGTATTGAGAACGGTAATTCCGTGCTTGGCGGCCAGTCCGCTGCGGGGACGTACCTGGGCCTCGAATCCGGCCGGAAGGGCTATGAAAAGGCCCGTGGGAACCAGCGTGCGCTGCAGCGGCTGCAGGGTAACGGAAGCTTCCAGGTTGGCTTTGAGGTCTACTCCGGCGCTTTGCGGCGTAGCATAGGCCGGGCAGGGATAAGGCGAATGATTAACGATCTT
>CAMVJR010000142.1 GCA_947167855.1 uncultured Bacteroidales bacterium | reverse complement strand
AGCCCACCACATAGGGCAGGCCGATTTTCTTGAGGTCGCTCTCCACCTTCCAGCTAAGGGGAGCACCGCCAATGATGAGGGTATTCACACGGCCGCCAAACAACTCCAACACCTTCTTGCCAACGGTCTTATAATAGGACAGACGTACGTAGGGAAGGGTGCTGATGGCCTTGGCCGGGCGCGAAGAAAGATGGGGCTTGATCCAGTTGGCGTGGATCTTTTCCATAATGAGCGGCACGGTGATCACCAGGTATGGCCGGATCTCCTGCATGGATTTCATGAGGAGGGAAGGGGAGGGCGTCTTGCCCAGGAAATAGATGGTGAAACCGGTGCAGCAAGGATATATGAACTCCATGGCCAGGCCGTAGATGTGGGCCAGCGGCAGCATGGAGATAATGGTCTCAGGACCGTTGTAGATGTGCTCCTGGCAGTATTCCACAATGTCCGACATGGCCCCGTAGGTGAGCATCACGCCCTTGGGGTCTCCGGAGGTGCCGGAGGTGTAGTTGATGATGGCCACAGAATCGCTGTCTACCTTGTAGGATACCTTGGAGGGCTTGAGATTCTTGACTTCCCGCTGTTCCCAGGCCGATACAATCTCCTGGCCCTCGCTCCAGAGGAGCTTGTTCTCCTTGACGCTGACCACGGCGCGGATCTGGGGGAGGGACTCCTTGCTCAGCTGGGCCCAGAGCTCCGGATCCGTGAGGAGGAGCTGGCTGTCCGAGTGGCGGATGAGCTGGGCAATGCCCGGAGCCAGGTAGTTGGGCAGAATGGGCACGATGACGGCACCGTAGGTGTTGACCGCCAGGAACAGAATGGCCCAGCGGGCCGAGTTGCGGGCGCAGAGGGCAATCTTGTCCCCTTTCTGAATGCCCACGGCATTGAAAAAGCGGTGATACTCTTCTATGAGGGTGGCTACGTCTTTGTAAGTATAGCTGACGCCCTGGTAATCGCACAGGGCCGGCTCATTGGGCCTCTGGTGAATCTGGTCCTCGAATTTCTTTAGGTAGTGCTTCATTCTTTCCATTTACGTGGGGCAAAGATACGAAAAAAACTATGGTATCTCATTTGATATTTCTTATCTTTGCAAGAGTTATGCCTATTCTGTTGTCCATATTGGCCGTTTTTTCCCTGGTAATCATTATCCAGATTCTGCTGGGAGGCCGCAGTACGGACGACAAACTCTTCTGGATCACCCTCATCATTATCCTTCCGGGCCTGGGCGTCATAGCCTACTGCCTGGCGGGTATCGATTACCGTACGGCAGCCACCATGAAGCGCCTGCACGGCAAGGCGATGGAGCTCTTTGAAAAGGAAATGACCCCTCAGCAGAAGGCGGCCTGGTTCACGGACAAGGACATGGACAATGTTCCGGACGCCCTCAAGCCCCTGTCCCGGCTGATTCTCTCCTCCGGGGAGGGCAACAAGGTCTACGCCGGCAACTCCTTTGAAATCATTACCTCCGGCCCCCGGAAGCGGGAACTCCTGCTGGAAGACATCCGGAACGCCAAGAAATACATCCACATTGAGTATTTCCGCTTTGGAAACGACGAATCCGGCCGGGAAGTGAGGGACCTGCTGTATCAGAAAGTGGCCGAAGGGGTGGAAGTCCGCTTCCTCAACAACAACATGATTGGCCGCGTCATACCCCGCTCGTACTTTAGGGATATGAGAAAGCATGGGATGGAGGTGGTGCCCTACACCCACATCCGGATGGGCTTCCGCCAGTGGCTCATGCGCATCAACTCCCAGAACCACCGCAAGGTGGTGATCATAGACGGAAAGGTGGCCTACACCGGAGGCATGAACCTCAATGACAACTACTTCCGCAAGTGGAGGGATACCCATCTCCGCATCTCCGGACCGGCTGTAGCCCGCCTGCAGGCCTCGTTCATGGACAGCTGGATCGGGTCTGGCGGCACCTTCAAGCAGCCGTTAAGTGCATACTTCTGCGATGCGTATCCGCAGGAGAAGGCCCCCTACCGGGACAAACTGCTGCAGGTGGCGGTATCGGCCCCGGAATATCCCTGGCCCACCGCGCAGCTGGCGTACGAGTGGATCCTCTCCAACGCCACGGATTACATCTACATCCAGACGCCCTACTTTGTGCCGCCGGAGCCCTTCCTGGGAGCTATCAAGAGTGCAGCCATGCGGGGCGTGGATGTGAGGATCATGCTGCCCCGGAAAGTGGATACGCCCTTTATCGGCCCGGTAAACCGGTCCTATTATGCGGAGTGCATGCAGGCCGGCGTCCGTATCTATGAGCGGGACGGTGCCTTTATCCATTCCAAGACACTGGTGGCCGACGACTGCCTCTCCATCGTGGGCTCTTCCAACCTGGACATCCGCAGCTTCCACATCAATTGTGAGGTGGATACCTTCATCTATGACGCAGAAGCTGCGCTGGCCAGTAAAAAGATTTTCCTGGAGGACATCGCCCTCTCGGAAGAGTTGCATCTGGAGCCCTGGGTCCAGTCCCGTCGCTGGTACGACCACCTGGCCTCGGACTTCCTGCGGCTATTCCGTAGTCTTCTTTAGCACAAAATCATTGGTGTTCTTAAGACCCCGGGTGCCAAAATAGCCGGCCACCAGGTCTCCCTTCACGTAGACCCTCTTGCCAATCAGGTTGGGGTGGTCCACCAGGTTGAGTGCATCGCGGATCTTCCCCTTGGGCAGTTCCACCGCCAGGCAGGAGGCCTTGTTGGTGATGGAGGAACGGTCGGCCAGCGCCAGGTGGGTGGCCTTGGTGAGCTCGCTGGTCTTCACGGTCTTTCCGTTGGAGGTGAGGTCTCCGCCCACGATGTAGCCATACACCCACACGCCCTTCTCGTCAATGTGCTGGGAAACGTCTCCCACCGAGATGGCCTGGGGCTCGCGTCCGTCGTCGGGCGGGATGTTGTCTCCGCCAATGATGTACTGCTCGGCCGTCCACACCTTACTGGTGTCCAGCACCACGTTCACGCTGCTCTGGCCGTCGTTCACGGCCACGTTGATGCCCAGGTTCAGGACCTGCCGGGCCTCCAGGGTGCGCGTGAGCAGAATCTCATCCTTGCCCTCGTTGTAAAGGATCACGGACGTGCTGCCGGGCTTGATGTAGGCAATGCGCGTCTCCTTGTAAAGATACTTGAGGCGCGTGTCTTCCTGCTTGACAAAGAGCACGCCGTCCGGGAAGGCCACGGGGAAGGCCGATGAGATATTGAGCTTGATGCCGGCATTGAGGAGGGTGCACCGCAGGGTGACGCTCACCTTTTCGCCGGCGGGGATGACCACCACCTGCTCGTCTCCGTACTGGGGACGGGAGAAGGCGGGGGCCTGGAAAGAGATACTCTTCACGCTCACCGTGTAGCTGCCGGGATCCACCGTGAGGTACTCGGGAGAGTCTCCGTACGTGCCGTCATAGAGGATCTTCCCCTGTGCGTCCTGGATGGTGAGCAGGAAGTCGTTGGTGTCGGGAATCTCGGAACTGCTGGCCTTGGTAAAAAGACTTTCGTCCAGGGTCCAGCGGAGTTCCCCTTGCTCCTTTTGAGGGTCGGGTGCCAGTCCGAAATCGTCGCAGGCGCTGGCTCCGGCAAGGAGGAACGGGAGGAGCGCCATCCATTTGAGCGTTTTCATGCGGCCAAGATAAGTCCGTTTTGCGGAACCCATGGGTGGCAAACAGCAAAACTTTTTGTCATTTTTCTTGCGAAGAATGTGAAACAACATCAAGAATCTGTGGATTTGCCTTTATTTTGAGTATCTTTGTGGGATTAAAGAATAGATTATGTTTGAGAACTTAAGCGAGAGATTAGAGCGGTCTTTCAAGATACTCAAGGGTGAGGGAAAAATCACCGAGATTAACGTAGCGGAAACCGTCAAGGACATCCGCAAAGCCCTGCTGGATGCAGACGTTAGCTACAAAGTGGCCAAGGACTTCTGCAACCAGGTCAAGGACAAAGCCATCGGCACCGGCGTACTCACGGCCGTGAAGCCCCAGCAGATGATGATCAAGATCATGCACGACGAACTCACGGACTTCATGGGTTCCAGCGCGCAGGATATCAACATCAAGGGCAACCCCGGCATTGTGCTGGTGGCCGGTCTCAACGGTTCCGGTAAAACCACCTTCTCCGGCAAGCTGG
>CAMVJR010000141.1 GCA_947167855.1 uncultured Bacteroidales bacterium | reverse complement strand
TTGAAGAACTGTTCGGTCTTGGAAACGGCCTCAACAACATTCTGCTGACGCACTTCCTCTTCAGTCTTAGTAATTTTTGCCATATTCTTATTGTTTCTTTATTGACAATTTGAGCCCGCAAATTTACGAAAAATATTATATATTTGCAATTAGATTCTGTGGAATAAACCTATGCCGGTTCTCAAGAAAATCGTGGTCCGGGATTTCCGGAACATCGCCCTTCAGGAATTGGACTTTTCTCCCAACGTGAACTGCATCAGCGGCAACAACGGGGAAGGGAAGACCAACCTCCTGGATGCCATCTATTACCTCTCCATGACCAAGAGCGCCTTCCCGGCCCCGGACAAGTACAACTTCCGCTACGGGACAGAAGGTTTCACGGTGGGGGGAACGTATGCCATGGAAAACGGTCTGGAGTCCCGCTTTTCCATCCAGGTTAAGGAAGGGGAGAAGAAGTTGGTCCGGGACGAGAAACCCTACACCCGGCTGGGAGAGCATATCGGCGTGTTGCCGGTGGTCATGGTTTCCCCCGGAGACAGCGCCCTGGTGAGCGACTCCGGAGAGGAGCGCCGCCGCCTGTCCAACGCCGTCCTGTCCCAGATGGATCCGGAGTACCTTGCGGCCGTGCAGGGATATACGCGCCTGCTGGCGCAGCGCAACAAGATGCTCAAGGAGTATCAGGCCGAGGTTTCCCTCCTGGAAGTCCTGGACCAGAGAATGGCTCCGCTGGCCGCCAAAATCTATGAGAGCCGCCGGCAGTTTGCCCAGGATTTGCAGCCCGTTGTCACGGAGTACTACCGTCTCATTTCCGGCGGCGGGGAAAGTGTTTCCATCGAGTATAAAAGCGACCTTGCATCGGCCTCATTGACAGATATTTTTGCTGCTCACCGGGAGCGGGACTTTAGCTTGCGCTATACCTCTTCCGGCGTTCAGAGAGACGACTTCCTCTTCACCATGGACGGCCATCCCATCCGCCGCGCCGGCAGCCAGGGGCAGCAGAAGAGTTTCCTGGTAGCGCTCAAGTTTGCCCAGTACGAGATTATGAAGCGTTCGTACGGTTTTGCCCCCATGCTCCTGCTGGACGACGTGTTCGACAAGCTGGATCTGGGCCGCATCTCCAACCTCATCTCCATGGTGGCCGGGGCAGATTTCGGCCAGATCTTTATCACGGATACGGACCGTGCCCGCCTGAGCGGCATCGTGGACCATATCACCCAGGACAGGGCCTACTACGTGGCCAAAAACGGAGATTTTTCCCGCGTAGAGTAGCATGGCAGAACCCATTCGCATACACCGGAAAGAGGCCGTCGGGATGGACCGTCTGGTCCAGGATTACATCAAACAGATGAAACTGGCCGCCGGGCTCAATACCCAGCGCATTTTTGCCGCCTGGGACGCCTGTTCCGGCGCCGGTCCCTTCACGCTCAAACGCTTCTTCCGGAGTGGGAAACTCTACATCACCCTCAACTCTTCCGTCATCCGCAGCCAACTCTATTTCCAGAAGGATACGCTGGTGGAAAAGATGAATGCTTACCTTTCACAAGATGAGCTCTTTACGGCCGATAACCGAACGGTAAGCTTTATCCAGGAACTCATCCTGAAATAGGGTTGTCGGAACAGATATCCCGTACTACCTTCCAAAAAACAAAAATAATTCTTATATTTGTAGGGATATACCTACAAACTGTAGCCACATGGAAAGATTACTGGACGCCCATTCCAAACAGATTCTCCAGGAGTATTTAGACCATCTTCCGGAGTTTCAGGAAAAGGCCAAGGAAATATACGACACTATTCAGGAGACCTTCAAGAAGGTGGGTCTCATTGTGGCCAGCGTGGAGTACCGGGTAAAGACGGAGGATTCCCTGGCCGGGAAACTCGAGCTCAAGGGCGCCAAGTACAAGTCTCTGGCCGATATTACCGATATCATCGGCCTTCGGGTCATCACTTTCTACAGCGAAGACGTGGACAAAGTGGCATCGGCCATTGACCGTCTCTTCGTCATTGACTGGGAGAATTCGGTGGACAAGCGCAAGATGCTGGAAATTGACAGCTTCGGTTATCTTTCCCTCCACTACATCTGCTCCACGGAAGGCTTCCCGTACCGTTTTGAGATTCAGATGAGGACCATCCTGCAGCATGCCTGGGCCAACATGAACCACGACACCGGCTACAAGAGCGGGGTGGAGATTCCCATCTACTACAAGCGCAGCCTCAGCCGTATGGCGGGCCTGCTGGAACTGGTGGACGACGAGTTCAGCCGCATCCGGGAAGAACTGGCCGACTACAGAAGAAGGGTGCAGGCCCTGGTGGCCTCCGGCAACCTGGACGACGCCCCCCTGGACGGGGATACCTATCGCAGCTATCTCAACCTGAACCCGTTCCGCCGCCTCAACAAGAACATTGCCGCCATTAACCAGGCAGAGATCCAGGAAGTGTCCCTGATGCCGTACCTGGAGGTGTTCCAAAGCCTGGGATTCACCACCCTGGGAGACATTGACCGCCTTATCAAGAATTGCTCGGAGGCCGCTTTCCAGCTGTCCTCCTACCAGATCAGCCTCACGGACCTGGATATCATTTCCTCCTCCCTGGGGCCGCAGAACCTCTGCATCGTATACATCCTCATCAACGGGGGCGGCACGGCCGGCCTCCGCAAACTCTTCGATACCCTCAACGGGGCCAATGAAAGCAATGAAATGATGGCCGAATACATCATGGACCAGGCCAAGGATCTACCCTTTATGAACGAGAAAAAATGATGAAACCCATTAAAATATCCCTAGACGATTATGTTCTCTTTGGCGGTGGTGCCAACGGAGAAAGCTACGACTGCATCTCGGACCCCAACGTGATGCTCAAACTCTATTTCCCCGGCAAGATCCAGCAACCCCTGGACGAGATGGCGGTGGCCCGCAAGGTCTACGACCTGGGTATTCCCACCCCTGAACCCGGAGAATATGTAGAAACGGAAGACGGTCGCTTTGGCATCCGCTTCCGCCGCATTCCCGGCAAAGTGTCCTATTCCAGGGCCACCGGAGACCATCCGGAGAAGGTGAAGCAGTACGCGACCGAGTTTGCTGACATGTGCCGTGAGCTCCATTCCGTGCATGTGGATACCACCCAGTTCGAGAACGTAAAAGACCGCTATCTCCGCCTCCTCAAGGAGAATCCTTTCTTCACGCCCGAAGAAAAGGAAAAGCTGGCCAAGTTCATTGTGAGTGTCCCGGACGAGGATACCGCCATCCACGGAGACCTCCAGTACAGCAATGCCATCTTTGTGGGTGACAAGCGCTATTTCATTGACCTGGGAGACTTCTGCTACGGCAACCATCTCTTTGACGTGGGCATGGTGTACCTGTGCACCTACCTCTCCGAGGAAGCCTTCATCAAGGAAACCTTCCACATGGACAAGGCCACCGCCATGAAATTCTGGGATGCCTTTGTGCCGGAGTATTTCGGCCCGCAGATGTCCCTGGAAGAGGCAGAAAAGCTGATCCAGCCCTATGCCGGCCTCAAGACCCTGATCGTGGAGCGCGATACCAAACGCCCCATGCCGGAGTTCAGACCCTCGTTAGATTCCATCCTCAAGTAAATGTTCTCTATAGACCTCACATCCGGCAACCTGCTGCTGCTACTCTCCGTCCTGGTTTTTGTAGCCGTTCTTTCCAATAAGATCGGCACCAAGTTTGGAGTGCCTTCCATGCTGGTGTTCCTTCTGATTGGCATGCTGGCCGGGCAGGACGGATTGGGTCTTAAGTTTGCCAACCTCCACATTGCAGAGTTCGTGTGCCATCTGGGCATGACCGTGATCCTGCTGCAAGGTGGTCTGGAAACGGAGATGCACGAGACCCGCCCGGTCCTGCGACAGGGGGCGCTGCTATCCACCGTGGGTATTCTCCTGACCATCGGTCTTACCGGTGGGTTTATCTATCTGGTGGCAGCCAAAGCCATCAGCGGCGTATCCACCCTGGTAGGAGCCATGCTGGTAGCCGCCGTGCTGTCCTCCACGGACTCCACGGCCGTGTTCTCCATCCTTCGCAGCAAGCGCCTGCAGCTGCGGGAACACCTGGGGCCCATGCTGGAGCTGGAATCCGGTAGTAACGACCCTATGGCCTATGCCAGCACCA
>CAMVJR010000140.1 GCA_947167855.1 uncultured Bacteroidales bacterium | reverse complement strand
GCTTTGCCAACAAGGAAGGGGAGGATCCCCGCCGGGTGTATTCCGGTGCGCTGCTCACGGTCTTCGGCCTTAATCTGGCCTTCCTGGCCTGTATGGTGGCCTTCTCGGACCCCATTTCGGCCGCGCTGGGTTATGCCGGCTATCGCAGCCTCATTATTTATGTGGCCTCCATCCTCTTCTGCGACTCCATCACGGCCATCCTCTTTGCCAAACTGCGGCAGGAGCACAAGGCCGTGAAGTTTGCCGTCTTCAAGACCATCAAGATCCTTACGGAAACGGGTGCCAACCTGATTCTCTTCTTTGTGTGGCCCGCCCAGCCGGACTTTACGTATCCCATCATCGCCATCTTCATCAGCTGCGTGCTGTGCCTGGTGCTCTTTATCCCGGACATCCTCCGCATCAAACTGGTGTGGAACTCGGATGTGGTGCGCCGCATGCTCATCTACTCGCTGCCCCTGATGGTGGCCTCCCTGCCCGGTGTGGCCAACGACTTCCTGGACAGGATCCTGTTCCGCTACTTTGATATCTCCTCCGAGGCCTGGCGGGCTTCGCTGGGCGTGTACCAGGCGGCCGTCAAGCTGGCGGTGATCATGAACCTCTTCATCCAGATGTTCCGCTATGCGGCCGAGCCGTTCTTCTTCCAGCGGGCCCGGGACAAGAACTCCAAGGAGCTCTACGCCGTGGTCATGGAGTACTTCACGGCTTTCTGCGGCATGGTATTCCTGGGTGTTGTGGGATACATTGACGTGATCTCGCTCTTCCTGGGCCGGGACTTCCGCGTGGGAGTTGGTGTAGTGCCCATCATGCTCTTGAGCTATATGCTGCTGGGCATGCTCTTTAACGTATCCATGTGGTACAAGCTCTCCGGCAAAACCAATATGGCCATCTGGATTACCCTGGCCGGCCTGGCCGTGACGGTGGTGGTCAATGTGGTGTTTATGCCGCGCTTCTCCTATTGGGCATCGGCCTTTGGGCATCTGGCCAGCTATCTGGTGATGTTTATCCTGAGCGCCTGGCTGGGGTCCAAGTACTATCCCATCCCGTACAACTGGAAGCGCATCCTGGGCATCATGGCCCTGATGGGCGTGTCGTATGCGGGAATCTACTTCTGCGACATGAGGGCCGATGCCATGCCGGTCCGCCTGCTGGTGAACACAGCCCTCATCGGCGCCTATTCTGTGGCGGTCTGGGCCTTGCTCCGCCATCGGCCCGTGAAAAATAATAATCAATAATTCAATTCATATCTATGAAAAAGCTAACACTAATTCTTTCGGCCCTTGCGCTACTGGGTGCATGTGCCAAACCCGTGCCGCAGGAATTCCACGTGATTCCCATGCCCGCTACCGTGAACCTTACCGAGGGCACCTTCAACGTGAAGGGCGCCGCGGTAAACTTTGACGAAAACATGGACGAGGCCTCCACCAACGCTGCCCTTCGTTTTGTGGCCAGCCTGGAGATGGCTACCGGCAAGCAGTGCAAGCTCACCGCTGGCGGTATCTCCTTTGTCCAGAATCCCGCCCTCTCCGCAGAGCAGTACGTGATTGACATCACGCCCAAGGCTGTGCGCGTGGAAGCATCGGCCCTCAATGGCTTTGTCTATGCCTGCGAGACCCTCAAGCAGATGCTGCCCGCCGCCATCTATGGAGACAAGGCTGTTAAGGCCGATTGGGTTCTCCCTTGCGCCCACATTGAGGATCAGCCCCGCTTTGCCTACCGCGGCATGCACCTGGATCCCTGCCGCCACTTCTTCTCCATCGAGGAGACCAAGCGCTATCTGGACGTGATGACGGCCTACAAGCTCAACCGCTTCCACTGGCACCTCACCGAGGACCAAGGCTGGCGCATGGAAGTAAAGTCCTATCCCAAGCTCACCGAGATTGGTGCCTGGCGCAACGGTACCGTGATCAAGAAGGACTGGGGATCCAACGACGGCATCCGCTACGGCGGTTTCTACACCCAGGAAGAGATGAAGGAGATTGTGGCCTACGCCGCCGAGCGGGGTATCACCGTGATCCCCGAGATTGACCTCCCCGGCCACATGGTGGCTGCCCTGGCCGCTTATCCCGAGCTGGGCTGCACCGGCGGTCCCTACGAGGTCTGGACCCGCTGGGGTGTGGCTCCCGATATCCTCTGCGCCGGTAACGAAGACGTGTACAAGTTCCTGGAGAGCGTCCTCACCGAGGTGATGGATATCTTCCCCTCCGAGTATATCCATATTGGCGGAGACGAAGCGTTTAACGAAGATATGGGCATTCCGTGGGACCACTGCCCCAAGTGCGCCGCCAAGATGCGCGAACTGGGCATCAAGAAGGGCCCCATGGCCAAGCACTATCTGCAGAACTACGTAACGGCCCGCATGCAGGACTTCCTGAACCAACATGGCCGCAAGATCATCGGCTGGGATGAGGTCCTGGAAGGCAATCTGGCCCCCGGCGCTACGGTGATGAGCTGGCGCGGTGTGAAGGGCGGTATCGAGGCGGCCAACAAGGGCTTCGACGCCATCATGACCCCCAACAGCTACCTGTACTTTGACTACTATCAGAGCCAGGAGCGCGACAAGGAACCCTTTGCCATTGGCGGCTATCTCCCCGTGGAGAAAGTCTATTCCTACGAGCCCTTCGAGGGTCTGACCCCCGCCGCCCAGCCGCACATCCTGGGTGTGCAGGCCAACCTCTGGACCGAGTACATTGCCACTCCCGAGCACCTGGAGTACATGCTCCTGCCCCGTATGTGCGCCCTGTCAGAGATCCAGTGGTGCGCCGCCGACAAGAAGGACTACGCCCGCTTTGACGCCTCCATCGACCATAGCTTCGAGATGTTTGACGCCATGGGCCTGACCTACTGCATGGACAACCGCGGCCTTATCGGCCTGGACCGTGAGCCCGCCCGCTCGCCCGAAGAGTTGGAAGAGTACCTGAAAGAGAATCCCCGCAGCTGGTAATCAGTACAGCAGCAAGCCCAGCGCGGCACCGGCCAGGATAATGTAGATGGGGTTTACTTTTCCCCAGTATCCGGCCACAAAGGCGCCGCCCAGCAGCACCCAGCTTTTCCAGTCTGGGAAGTTATCAGAAACCACTTGGATGTTTGGCACACCGCCCGTCCAGGTGGTTTTTATGATGAGGATGATGGCTGCGGCGCCAATAAGGCCCACCACACAGGGCTTGAGCCAGTCCATGGTGCCGGCATACAGACGGCTGCTCTTGAACTTGAGGTAAAACTTGACAATGAGCAGCATGATGATGAACGAGGGCAGGATCAAGGCCAGCGTGGCGGTGAGGGAGCCGCAGAATCCCAGCAGCTGGCTGCCGGTGGCGTTGAAGAGCACATTGTATCCCACGTACGTGGCGCTGTTAATGCCGATGGGACCGGGGGTCATCTGGCTCACGGCCACAATGTCCGTAAAGGCGCTCTCCGAGATCCACGGATGTTCCACCACCACCTTGTTCTGGATGAGGGACAGCATGGCATAGCCGCCGCCGATGGTGAAGGCGCCAATCACAAAGAAGGTCCAGGCCAACTCCAGTATGAGGGAAACTACCTCCATATCCTATAGTAAGTTACGCTGAAGCCCAGCACCAGCACGCACAATATAATATATATAGGGGACACGTTGAGGAAAGCCACCAGCACCAGGGATACCAGGGCCAGCAGCCACGCCCACCAGGTCTTGCAGGATTTCTTGGCCATATTCACCATGGGAATGGCAATCAGGGAAATGACCACGGGCCGAATTCCCTTGAAAGCCCGCTCCACCCAGGGATTCTCTTTAAAGGCCGAAAAGAAGATGGCGATGGCCAGGATGATGAGGAAAGAGGGGAGGATGCTGCCCAGGGTAGCGGCGATGCTGCCTTTGACCCCGCGGAGCTTGTGCCCGGCAAAGATGGAGATGTTGACGGCCATCACGCCCGGGGCGCTCTGGGAGAGGGCTACGATGTCCGGGAGCTCGTCGTCCGAGATCCATCCGCGTTTGGACATCTCGGCCTGGATGAGCGGGATCATGGCGTATCCGCCGCCAATGGTGAACGCCCCAATCTTGGCGAACACCCCGAATATTTGCCACAGCGATACTCTCTTTTCCATATCTGTGCAAAGGTACGAATAATTCTTCATTCCGGCTTGCCCGGGAATCTCAAAAATTTCAAAATTTTCTCCGAAAAAATTTGCTAGTTCGAAAATAGTTACTACCTTTGCAGTCCCGTTTGAAACGAACGGGATTTTTTACGGCTCATTGACAAT
>CAMVJR010000139.1 GCA_947167855.1 uncultured Bacteroidales bacterium | reverse complement strand
AGCTCTTCCCGGATGCCAAGATCTTCTCCATCACCACCGGATCGGCCGTGATGAAGATGAACTACGAGTTTGGCTTCCGTCCGGTACCCTTTGCCGAGCTCACGGACGACCCTGAGTTCTGGAAGGGCTGCGAGGGTTGCCGTCACTTTGGCATCCTCAAGGACCGTGACTACAAGATGTGCCTTTGCACCGGCCTCCTGTACGACCCCAAGGAGCATCTGACCATCCATCATCCCGGAGAAGCATGATCAAAGTAGGTATCATAGGCGGCGCAGGCTATACGGCCGGTGAGCTGATGAGGCTTCTGGTGAATCATCCCGAGGCCTCTGTTGCCTGGATTCATTCCGAGAGCCAGGCAGGAAAACCCGTGGCCGGCCATCATCCCGGCCTGGTGGGGGATACGGACCTGGTGTTTACGGACCAGGTCAACCTGGAAGGCATCGACGTCCTGTTCATGTGCGGCGCCCACGGAAAGAGCCAGACTTTCTGGGAGGAGCACACCTGCCCCGCCGGTCTCAAGGTCATTGACCTGGCCCAGGATTTCCGGGACGAGTCGGCCGGCTATGTCTATGGCCTTACGGAACTCAACCGGGACCGCATCAAAGGCGCCACCAAGGTGGCCAACCCCGGCTGCTTTGCCACGGCCCTGCAGCTGGCCCTTCTGCCGCTGGCGGGGGCCGGCCTGCTGCAGGGGGATATCCACGTGCAGGCCGTCACCGGTTCTACCGGCGCCGGCGTCAAGCCGTCGGAGACCACGCACTTCAGCTGGCGCAGCAATAACTTATCGGCCTATAAAGTATTGACGCACCAGCATCTGGCGGAGATCCGCCGCAACCTGGGCGTGGGAGACAACCTCCATTTCATTCCCGTGCGCGGAGACTTTGCCCGGGGCATCTTTGCGGTGGCCCAGACGCCTTGCTCCCTTTCCCTGGAAGAGGTGAGAAGCCTGTACGAGGCGTTCTACGCAGAGGCTCCCTTTACCTGGGTCCTCCCCGGCCCGGCCGACCTCAAACAAGTGGTCAACACCAACAAATGCCTGCTCTCGCTGGAAATGCATGACGGGCAGCTGGTGGTTACCAGTGTCATTGACAATCTTCTCAAAGGCGCCTCCGGCCAGGCGGTGGAGAATATGAACCTACTGTTCTCCCTCCCCCAGACCACCGGTCTCCGCCTCAAGGCATCGGCCTTTTAGGCCCCGTCATTCCCGGCTTGACCGGGAAAAAAGAACTAGGATATGGATTTATTCAACGTATACAAAAGGTGGGACATTGAGCCCGTACGCGGTAGCGGCTCCAAGCTTTGGGACGCCGCCGGACAGGAATACCTGGACCTTTATGGCGGACATGCCGTCATCAGCATCGGCCATAGCCATCCCCATTATGTAGAGGCCATTTCCCAGCAGATTGCCAAACTGGGCTTCTATTCCAACGCCGTCCAGAACGGCCTGCAGGACACGCTGGCCCAGAAGCTGGGTCAGATCAGCGGCTATCCCAACTATCATCTTTTCCTTTGCAACAGCGGAGCCGAGGCCAACGAGAACGCCCTCAAGCTGGCTTCTTTCCATACGGGCCGATCCAAGGTCCTCGCTTTCAGCGGGGCTTTCCACGGCCGCACCGGCGGTGCCGTGAGCGTAACGGACAACCCCAAGATCCGTGCTCCCTTCAATGCCACCGACAAAGTGACCTTTGTACCCCTGGGAGACCTGGCGGCCGCCGAAAAAGAGCTGTCTACCAAGGCTTACGCTGCCGTCATCATTGAAGGCATCCAGGGTGTGGCGGGTATCCGCGTTCCCTCTGACGCTTTCGTAAAGGACCTCCGCGCCCTCTGCGACCGCACCGGAACCCTCCTGGTGGCCGATGAGATCCAGTCCGGCTGCGGCCGTACCGGCAGGTTCTTCGCCCATCAGTATGCCGGCGTTGAGGCCCACCTGATTACCATGGCCAAAGGTCTGGCCGGCGGCATCCCCATCGGCGCCGTCCTCATCTCTCCGGAGATCCAGGCATCCTTCGGCCTGCTGGGAACCACTTTTGGCGGCAATCACATTGCCTGTGCAGCGGCCATCGCCGTGCTGGAAGTGATTGAGCAGGAGAAGCTGGTGGAGCACGCTGACCAGCTGGGAGACTGGTTTGAGCAGCAGCTCAAGGGGGACCCTGCCCTGGTGGAGTACCGCGGACGCGGCCTCATGATCGGCCTGGAAATCAAGCCTGAGCTGGTGGGCCTGCGCGACCGCCTCCTTCAGGAGAAACATATCTTTACCGGCGCCTCCGGAGAGCGGGTCATCCGCCTGCTTCCCGCCTTGAACCTTCCCGAGGAAGGCGCCCGGACCTTTGTGGAAGCCTGGAAAGAACTGACCAAATGAAGCATTTTACCAGTATAAAGCAGCTGGGCGACCTCAAGGACGCCCTGGCCGCCGCGGCCGCCGTGAAGGCCAACCGCTTTGCAGACCAGGAGCTGGGCAAGAACAAAACGGCCCTGCTGGTCTTCTTCAATAACAGCCTGCGTACCCGCCTGAGCACCCAGAAGGCGGCCCAGAACCTGGGCATGAACGTGATTGTCCTGGACGTGAACCAGGGCGCCTGGAAGCTGGAGACCGGCCACGGCGTGGTCATGGACGGAGACAAGAGCGAGCATCTGCTGGAAGCCATTCCGGTGATGGGCTGCTACTGCGACGTCATCGGCATCCGCTCTTTTGCCCGTTTCGAGTCCCGGGACGACGACTATAACGAGGTCATCCTAAACCAGTTTATCCAGTATTCTGGCCGCCCGGTCTTCAGTATGGAGGCCGCCACGCGCCATCCGCTGCAGACTTTTGCCGACATCATTACCATTGAGGAGCACAAGACCAAAGCCCGTCCCAAGGTGGTGATGACCTGGGCCCCGCATCCCAAGGCCCTGCCCCAGGCGGTTCCCAATTCCTTTGCCGAGGGCATGTCCATGACGGATTACGAGTTTGTGATTGCCAACCCCGAAGGCTACGACCTGGCTCCCGAGTTTGTGGGCAATGCCAAAGTAACGCACAACCAGGACGAGGCCCTCGCCGGCGCCGATTTCGTGTACGCCAAGAACTGGGCCCCGTACCAGGCCGATATTTATGGTAAAGTGGTCAACTACGACATGGGCTGGACCGTCACCAAGGAGAAGATGGCCCTCACCAACGACGCCTTCTTCATGCACTGCCTGCCGGTGCGCCGTAATATGATCGTGACGGACGAGGTCATCGAAAGCCCCCGTTCGCTGGTGATCCCCGAGGCGGCCAACCGGGAGATATCGGCCCAGACCGTTCTCAAGATGCTGCTTCAGTCGCTATGATTACCGTAGTCAAATGTGGCGGACAGGTCCTGGACGACGAACGCCTGCTGGAGGCGTTCTGCCGGGACTTTGCCGCTTTGGAGGGCCCCAAGGTGCTGGTCCATGGCGGAGGTGCCCTGGCCGGCCGTGTCCAGAAGGCCCTGGGCATGGAGCCCGTCAAGTTTGAGGGCCGAAGGGTAACCGACGCCGACACCCTGCAGGTGGTGACCATGGTATACGCCGGCTGGTGCAACAAGCGCGTGGTGTCCCTGCTGCAGGCCGATGGTTGCAACGCCATCGGGCTTTCCGGCTGCGACGGTTCGGTGATTACCGCCGCCAAGCGTCCTCCGCTTGCGCTGTCGGACGGCCGGGTGGTGGATTTTGGCTGGGTGGGAGACGTGACCCCCGCCAGCGTTAACGCCGATTTTTTGAAACTCCTGCTGGAAAAGGTCCTGAGCCCGGTGCTCTGCGCCATCAACCACGACGGCGCCGGCCATCTGCTCAACACCAACGCCGACACGGTGGCCTCTTCGGTAGCCGCTGCTCTGGGAGCCGCCTTGGTGACCTGCTTCGAGCAGCCCGGTGTCCTGCGGGACCGCGAAGACCCTACCAGCGTCATACCTATTATAAATAAGGAAACGTATGCTTCTTTGAAGGCCGATGGCATTGTGGCCGACGGGATGATCCCCAAGCTGGACCAGGCCTTCGACGCCCTGGCCCAGGGAGCGCAGCAGGTACGGATCTGTCACAGCTCGGCCCTTCTGACCGGAGGGGGAACGGTAATCCAATAGAACTTGCGAAAAAATTCAAAAAAAATTTGCGATTCAAAAAATAATGTCTACCTTTGCAGTCCCGTTTGAAACGAGCGGGATTTTTTACGGCCTTTTGGCCAAGAAAAAGTTCATTGACAATACTGAGAGAATAGATTAGAGGTAAAGCAAAAGATAGAGT
>CAMVJR010000138.1 GCA_947167855.1 uncultured Bacteroidales bacterium | reverse complement strand
GCCAAGGTCGATAAACTAATCAAGGAGATCGATAAGTGCATCTCCTACCTGGAGGAAGCCTGATGGACCAGAAAATCAGCATCAAGATTGCGGATCGCACCTTTAATCTCACGGCCCCCACGCCGGAGACGGAGCAGTTGTACCGCCAGGCTGCAGAGTCCATCAACAAGCGTCTTGCCACCTTCACCCGCAGCCACCCCGGCAAAACCGCCTCAGACCTTCTCTCGATGGTCGCCCTCAACGAGGCCGTCATCCGCCTGGACATGCAAAGGGAATTCGACCTTTACAAAAACGCAGAAAAACAACTGGAAAGCGACCTGGACCGTTATCTGAAAGACCAAACCAAATAGCCGTCAACCATCGAAAGCTGAAATCAACACGTTTCAACGCGCCGGGTTGACTCGAACCGTGGATGGCGGGCCCCACTCCTTCGGGAGTTCTGCATGCAGACGGGGGATACCAGCAAACGGTCGGCACCCAAATCTTATTCCCATAAGATTTTCTGACTAGATGCTGACGGCTTTTTTTCTAGGATGTCTGTTTTCTCACCAAGGAAACAGACATTTTTGTAACACTATATATATGGATATCGTAAGCATACTTATCGGATTCATTGTCGGCGCAGGCCTTGCGCTGGCAGCAAGCATAATAATCCGTCGCTACATCCTCAAGGGAAAGAGAGACGAGATTCTGGAAAAAGCAGAAGTAGAAGGCGAGAAAATCAAGAACGAGCGCATTCTCCAGGCCAAGGAGAAGTACCTCTCCCTCAAGAGTGAGCACGAGAAGATGGTCAACGAGAAGAACGCCCAGCTCCACGACGCCGAAAACCGCATCCGCCAGAAGGAGAACACCCTCAACCAGAAGCTCTCGGAGGCAGACCGCAAGACCAAGGAAGTGGAGAACCAGCGCACCGTCCTCACCGCCCACGAAGAGCAGCTCAAGCAGAAGGAAGAGGAGTACGAGCAGCTCCGCGGCCAGGTAATCCGCCAGATCGAGGCCATCGCCGGCATGAGCGCCGCAGAGGCCAAGACCCAGCTGGTAGAGTCCATGAAGGCCGAAGCCCGCACCGAAGCACAGGCCTACATCAACGACTGCATTGACGAAGCCCGCCTCAACGCCGCCAAGGAAGCCAAGCGCATTGTGATCAACACCATCCAGCGCACTGCCACGGAAACCGCCATCGAGAATGCGGTTACCACCTTCCCTATCGAGAACGACGAGATCAAGGGCCGCATCATCGGCCGTGAAGGTAGAAATATCCGCGCCCTGGAGGCCGCTACCGGCGTTGAAATTGTGGTAGATGATACCCCGGACGCCATCCTCCTCAGCGCCTTTGACCCGGTGCGCCGTGAGGTGGCCCGCCTGGCCCTGCACCAGCTGGTGGTGGACGGCCGTATCCACCCCGCCCGCATCGAAGAAGTGGTAACCAAGGTGCAGAAGCAGCTGGAAGAAGAGATTCTGGAAACCGGCAAGCGCACCTGCATCGACCTGGGTATCCACGGCCTCAGCATGGAACTCGTCCGCCTGATCGGCCGTATGAAATACCGTTCTTCCTATGGCCAGAACCTGCTGCAGCACTCCCGCGAAGTGGCCAACATCTGCGCCATCCTGGCTTCTGAACTGGGCCTCAACCCCAAGATTGCCAAGCGCGCCGGCCTCCTGCACGATATCGGTAAAGTTTCCGAGGATGATCCGGATCTGCCGCACGCCCTCCTGGGAATGAAACTGGCCGAACAGTACAAAGAAAAGCCCGAGATTTGCAACGCCATCGGCGCCCACCACGAGGAAACCGAAATGACGTCCCTCTACGCCCCGCTGGTGCTGGTGGGTGACGCCATCTCCGGTGCCCGTCCCGGTGCCCGCCGTGAGGTGATTGAAAGCTATATCAAGCGTCTGCGCGGCATGGAGAACCTCGCCGGTTCCTATCCGGGCGTCACCAAGGCCTACGCCATCCAGGCCGGCCGCGAGCTCCGCGTCATCGTGGGTGCAGAGCAGGTAAGCGACCAGCAGGCCGAGGATCTCTCCGGTCAGATTGCCCAGAAGATCCAGGATGAAATGACGTATCCCGGACAGGTGAAGATCACCGTTATCCGGGAAACGCGTTCCGTCGCTTACGCCAAGTAAGGATTAATTTCCAAACAGAAGTTTCATGTCGTCCTCGATGAGCTTGTTCGCAAGCTTTTCGGGGACGAATTTCCATGTACCCAGGAGGGCCGGATTGGAGATCTCTTCCAGGTCAATGCTGGAATCTTTCTCCAGGCGCTGGTAAATAAGGTTGCGGATTTCCGGGTAGCGGGCCACCACACGCTGGTCAATGAGGTCTGTGTCAATACCAATCTCGTCCAGGAGGTTTCCGCCGCCGCTGGCCCGGTAGGAAGTAAGGGCCACATTATAGGTCTGGTCCTGGCCGAAGGGGGTTCCATCGGCCAGGGTGGTAATCTTCACGCGCTCTCCGCGGGGTTTGGTCACGTCCACGGTGTAGTTGAGACCGGCCACGGAGTCAAAGTTATAGGACAGGCCATGGAACGACCAGCCCTTCTGCTGGGTGCGGGTATTGTCCTTGGAGATAATCCTGAGAGCGTGCTCCCCGGGGCCCGAAACCGTGTTGATCCAACGGTCGTAGGAAGCCTCCAGGTAGCGCTGGACCTCGTCTCCCGTCATGGTAATCACATACAGCTGGTTCTCGAAGGGATAGAGGGTAAACAGGTCGTTGAACACCAGGGTGCCGGTATCTACGTTTCCGTTGAAGGTAAGGGGCGCAGCAATGGAAAGCTGGGCCGGGGCCTGCTGGATGCAGATGGTATGGATGAGGTTGATGTACTCAGACATGCCCTTGTAGGCATCGCGGGTGCGGAGAGCCACGTTGAGCTGTCCCACTTCGCGGAGGGTGAAGGCTTTCACAGCCTCATACTCGGGATGGAAAGTAGCACGCATGGCGGAGTCGGCCCTTTCGGCCTTCACGGGGATCAGATCGGCCTCCACATCTCTGGAAACCACTTCCCCGCCTTCTACCTTCAAGTGCAGTTTGCCATGGGCCAGGTAGCGGCTGTGGCTGCCGGAATTCATGAGAGCCTTTCCATCCTCTACCAGCACCAGGGGCCGATGGTCGTGGCTGCAGAGCACAAAGTCCACGCCCTTGACCAGCTTGAAGACATCCATGCCTTCCGACTCCTGGTTGTTACCGTCTCCCTCGCCGGTACCGGAGTGAACGCCCACGATGACCACGTCGGGATGTTCCTTGGCGCGGACGGCGTCCACATCCTGCTGGACGCGGGAGGCGATGCGGTCAAAGTGCATGCCGCTCCAGACTTCTTCGGCCAGCCAGGCCTTGATATTGGCGTTCTCGTAGCCCAGGATGGCTATCTTGAGACCGGCTTTGTTTACTACTTTATAGGCCGGGAAATAGGGTTTTCCGTTATCGTTCCGGATGGCGTTGCCGGCCAGGAAAGGAATCCCGTACTGGGTCAGTTCCTTCTGTACGCGGTCGTACACCTTGTGACCGGTTTCCACATCATGGTTGCCCCATACCACGGCGTCGTAGTCCATGTAATGGAGCAGACGCGGGAACAGATGCGGGGACAGGGTATCCACATAGTTGAAATAGTAGGCGGCGTTGTCTCCCTGCAGGCAGTCTCCCACGTCTACCAGAACCACATTCCCGGCACCATCGGCCTGACGGACGCTGTCTACATAGGTATTGACGGCCATCAGGGATTTCTTGACCCCATTGCCGATATAGGTTGAATCGAACCAGGTGGCGTGGACGTCGTTGGTGGACAGAACGGTAAGGGTGTACTCCCCGTCCTTGAGGCTGCGGGTGCAGGCAAAGGACAACAGGGCGGCACCGATTAACAGAAAATGGCCTGTTTTCATACTATGTGGTTTAAAACTTATCTTCTCATACCCCGCATCTGCTGCATGAGGCTGCCGGTGACGGCGCCCTTCATGAGCTTGCGGGTTCCCTCAAACTGCTTGAGGAGTTTGTTCACTTCCGGGACGGAGGTACCGGAACCGTCGGCTATGCGCTTGCGGCGGGAGCCGTTGATGGCCTCCGGGTGCTCTCTCTCGTAGGCGGTCATGGAGAGGATGATGGCCTCTGTGCTCTTGAAGGCGTCGTCCGGGATATCCACGTCCTTGATGGCCTTGCCCACGCCGGGCAGCATGCCGGCCAGGTCCTTGATGTTGCCCATCTTCTTGACCTGCTGGATCTGCTGGTAGAAGTCCCAGAGGGTGAACTGGTCCTTGGCCAGTTTCTTCTT
>CAMVJR010000137.1 GCA_947167855.1 uncultured Bacteroidales bacterium | reverse complement strand
TGGCCCGGCATAGCCGTGGACTATACCGCCAAAACCCAGTATCTCTTCAAGATCCAGAAAGGCATCTTCTCCTCCCGCGATGCCCACAAAGTAAACGAATCCCTCTCGGACGAAGAAAAGCGCCTCCCCTTCACCAACATGATTTACTTTGGAGACGGAGAGACGGACATCCCTTCCATGAAGCTGGTCACCATGTTCGGCGGCAACGCCATCGCCGTTTTTGACCCGTCCCGTCCCGGCAAGAAACAGGTGGCCCAGAAGCTGCTGCGCCAGGGCCGCGTGAGCTTTATCACGCCCGCCGTGTACACCAAGGAAAGCCGCACCTTCAAACTGGTTTGCGCCATCATAGACAAGATCAAGGCCGATAACGAACTCCATCAATTCTCCAGATACAGATAATGAGAAAACTGAAAGTAGGCATGGTGCAGCAGCACTGCACCGCCGACATTCCCGAAAATATCGCCCGCCTGCAGGGTTATGTACGCGAAGCTGCCGCCCAGGGGGCCCAGCTGGTGGTACTGCAGGAACTGCACAACAGCCTGTATTTCTGCCAGGAAGAAAACGCCAAACTGTGCGACCTGGCCGAGCCCATCCCCGGCCCCTCCACCGAAAGTTTCGGTGCCCTGGCCAAGGAACTGGGCGTGGTGATTGTGCTTTCGCTCTTCGAGCGCCGCACCGCCGGTATTTACCACAATACCGCCGTGGTGCTGGAGGCCGACGGAACCCTAGCCGGCAAGTACCGCAAGATGCACATCCCGGACGACCCTCTCTTCTACGAGAAGTTCTACTTCACCCCCGGAGACCTGGGCTTCCAGCCCATCAAGACCTCTGTGGGAACGCTGGGCGTACTCGTTTGCTGGGACCAGTGGTACCCGGAGGCCGCCCGTGCCATGGCCCTGGCCGGAGCCGAGATGCTCATCTACCCCACCGCCATTGGCGGCGTGCCCACGGACCCGGACTGGGAGCAGGCGCAGCAGCGCCAGGCCTGGCAGCTGGTCCAGCGCGGCCACAGCGTGGCCAACGGCCTGCCTGTGATTACGGTAAACCGTACGGGTGTGGAACCGGATCCCACCGGTCATTCCACCGGTATCGATTTCTGGGGCCATTCCTTTGCCACCGGCGCCCAGGGAGAGCTACTCACCGAGTTTGAAAAGGCCGAAGAAGGCGTACACGTAGTGGAGCTGGACCTGGAGCAGAGCGAATACGTGCGCCGCGGCTGGCCCTTCCTTCGCGACCGCCGCATTGACGCCTATGATGTCCTTCTTAAAAGGTTTGGCAAATGAGGCTGCCTGCTGAGTGGGAAAAACAGGGCTTTGTGCAGCTGACGTGGCCGCACAAAGACTCTCTTTGGTATGAGGTAGAGAAGGTCCAGGCTTGCTATACCCGCATTGTAACGGCCATCCTGTGCCACGAGCCCGTTCTGATGGTCTGTCGGGACAAGGCTGAATGCGAAGAGGACCTTCGCAGAAACGGTCTCACTTCCCTGAACGGAATCCGCTTTGTGGAATGCCCCATCAACGATACATGGGCCCGGGATCACGGGGCCATCTCGGTGTATGGGGATGCCGGAGAAAAATACATCCTGGACTTTGTGTTCAATGGCTGGGGCCTCAAGTTTGCGGCCGATCTGGACAACCAGATCACCCGCCAGGCCTTCGCCGCCGGTGCCTTCGGCCCGGATGTGCAGTATAAGGACATGCGTCCGTATGTCCTGGAAGGCGGCAGCATTGACTGCGACGGAGCCGGCACGCTCCTGACCACCCGTGAATGCCTTTGCTCCCTCAACCGCAATGAGTATCTGACGCAGGAACAGATAGAGGAGCATTTGAAACAGGCTTTTGGTCTGAAACGTATCCTGTGGCTGGAGCATGGCGGCATTGCAGGAGACGACACCGACAGCCATGTGGACATCCTGGCCCGTTTCTGCGGGCCCGACACCATTGCCTACACGGCCTGCGACGACGAGTCCGACGAGAACTATGCATCTCTCAAAGCCATGGAGACGCAGTTAAAGACCTTCCGCACCCTGGATGGAAAGCCTTACAAACTGGTTCCGCTGCCGCTGCCGGACGCCCTGTACCTGGACGACTACCGTCTCCCGGGTTCCTATGCCAATTTCCTGATCATCAACGGGGCCGTGCTCATGCCCGGCGCTAATTCTCCCAAGGATGCCGTGGCAGCCGCCCGGCTGCAGGAGGTGTTCCCGGACCGGCAGGTAGAAATAATAGACTGCCGCGCCCTGTTATCAGGACACGGCGGTCTTCATTGCATTACTATGAATTACCCCAAGGGGTACTGATTACTTCAGATAGGCGTCGGTTACCACCTTCTGGCTACGGGCAATAAAATCGCTCAGGGCCTTACCCTTCAGCATGCCATTACCCAGCAGGGCCAGGTCTACAATCTGGTGCAGGATTTCGTTGTCCTTGGCGAAGGCCTCCACATCTGCCCTGTGGGCCTTGCGCACGGCCTCGCGGGCTTCACGGGCCTTGGTCTTTTCTTCTTCGGAAGCGTTCTCGGGAGCCTCGGCGGGAAGTTCACCCTGCGGCTTTACATCGGCCTGCTTGGCTGCCCAAATCTTGGCCACCAGGGGGTTCTCCATGTTCACGGTTACGTTGTAGCTCTCCGGCAGGGAACCGTAGAAGTTCATACCACCGCCCAGGGCGCTCATCTCGCGGTAACGGCGCATGAACTCGTTCTGGGTGATGAGGATGGGGGCAGCATCGGCTCCCAGGTTATCACCGGTGACAAAGTAGTCGTTGCCTTCCGGCATCACGGCCTTGAAGAGGTTCTCCAGGTCGTATCTTTCGTCCTCCTTCATTTCCAGCTTCACCTTGTCCTCCTTCGGGATAAGGTTCTCCACGGCGTCGGAGTCCACGCGGGCAAAACGGGTGTCCGTGAGTTTCTGCTCCAGCAGATTCACATAGTGGCTGTCCAGCTCGCAGTCCATCAGGAGCACGTCGTAGCCCTTGTCCTTGGCAGCCTGGATGTAGGCGTACTGGTCTTCGGGCTTGGTGGCATAGAGGTATACTTTCTTTTTGTCCTTGTCGGTCTGGTTGTCCTTGACGGCATTCTCGTACTCTTCAAAGCTGAAGTATTTGCCGTCCGTATTCTTCAGGAGGGCAAACTTGAGGGCGCGCTCGCAGAACTTCTCGTCCGAGAGCATGCCGTACTCGATGAAGAGCTTCAGGTTGTCCCACTTGGCCTCCAGCTGGGCACGCTCGTCCTTGAAGATGCCTTCCAGGCGGTCGGCCACTTTCTTGGTAATGTAAGTGGAGATCTTCTTGACGGCGGCGTCGCTCTGGAGGTAGCTGCGGCTCACGTTCAGCGGAATGTCCGGGGAATCAATCACACCGTGCAGCAGGGTCATGAAGTCCGGCACAATGTTGTCCACGTGGTCCGTCACGAACATCTGGTTGCAGTAGAGGGAGATCTTGTTACGCTCCACGGCCACACGGTCCTTGAGCTTGGGGAAGTAAAGGATGCCCGTGAGGTTGAAGGGGTAGTCCACGTTCAGGTGGATATAGAACAGCGGCTCCTCGTTCATGGGGAAGAGGGTGCGGTAGAAGTTCATGTAGTCCTCTTCCTTGAGCTCGGAAGGGGCCTTGGTCCACAGGGGCTCTACGGAGTTGATGATCTTATCCTTGTCGGTGTCTACATATTTGCCGTCCTTCCATTCCTGCTCCTTGCCAAAGACAATGGGAACGGGCATGAACTTGCAGTATTTCTGCAGGAGGGCGTCAATGCGGGACTTCTCTGCGTATTCCTTGGAATCGTCGTCCAGGTAGAGGGTGATCACCGTGCCCCTGTCGGCCTTTTCAATCTCCTCCATCTCGTAGGACGGGGAGCCGTCGCAGGTCCATTTGACCCCCTTGGCGCCTTCCTTCCAGGAGAGGGTTTCGATGGTGACTTTCTTAGCCACCATGAAGGCGCTGTAGAAGCCCAGGCCAAAGTGGCCGATGATGTTGCCAATCTGGTCCTTGTATTTCTCCAGGAACTCGCCGGCACTGGAGAAGGCAATCTGGTTGATGTACTTGTCTACCTCTTCCTCCGTCATACCGATACCGTTATCGATAATCTTGAGGATCTTCTCTTTCTCGTCCAGCTCAATGTGTACCTTGAGCTCTCCCAGTTCTTCCTTGCAGTCTCCGGAGGCAGCCAGCGCCTTCATCTTCTGCGTGGCATCCACGGCGTTGGCCACGAGCTCGCGCAGGAAAATCTCATGGTCGCTGTACAAAAACTGCTTGATAACCGGGAATATGTTCT
>CAMVJR010000136.1 GCA_947167855.1 uncultured Bacteroidales bacterium | reverse complement strand
TTATCACCAAGTCCAAAGAAGATACTACCCACTCTCGCCGCGTGGTCTTCAGCTACCTCAAAGACAAAGAGGCTACCGCTGAACTCTTCCGCACCATTGCTCCCAAAGTGGCCGAGCGTCCCGGTGGATACCTCCGTATCCTTCACACCGGTTTCCGTCAGGGTGACGCCGCCGAAATGGTGCTCGTGGAACTGGTAGACTTCAACGAGGCCGCCCTTGCTTCCGGCAAGAAGGAGGTCAAGAAGACTACCCGTCGCAGCCGCGCCAAGAAGGCCGAGGCCGCCGAAGAGGCTCCCGCCGTGGAGGCCGCTCCCGCCGCCGAAGCACCCGCTGCAGAGTAATCTGAAACCTAAACTATTGATGCCCGACCAGTCCCTGGCCGGGCATTTTTTGTATTATTTCGTGATTTGATACCGGCCGTTTCAAAAAAATTGTTATATTTGAGAACTATATTTGCAAAACAATTAACTAACAAATAAAACACTAACACAATGTCTAAAAAAGGTAATAGCAGCATTATTGCTATCATTGCGATGATCTTCCTCTTTGGTATGATCTCGTTCGTGACCAACCTGGCCGCTCCCATCGGTAACATCTGGAAGATGCAGCCCGGCATCGAGGGCTCCAACTTCTGGGGTATGATGGGTAACATGATGAACTTCCTGGCCTATGCCATCATGGGTATCCCGGCCGGTAAGATGCTCACCAAGTTCGGTTACAAGAGAACCGCTCTCATCGCCATCGCCGTTGGTTTCCTGGGTGTGTTCATCCAGTTCCTCTCCGGTATCGTGGGTGTTGGCTCCACGGCAATGGGCCTGCCTGCCAACTTCTTCGTATACCTGTTTGGCGCTTTCGTGGCCGGTTTCTCCATGTGCATGCTCAATACCGTGGTGAACCCCATGCTCAAACTCATGGGTGGCGCCCGCTCCAACCAGTACATCCAGATCGGTGGCTCCTTCAACTCCCTGATGGGTACCCTCACTCCTATGCTGGTCGGCGCTCTCATCGGCACCCTCACCAAGGACTCCCTCATCTCCGACGTGAACCCTGTTCTGTTCCTGGCCATGGGTGTGTTTGCCTTCGCTTTCATTGTGCTCCTGTTTGTGAACATCCAGGACCCCGAGGCCGTGAAGGATTCCTCTCACGCCGTGAGCCCCATGAAGTTCAAGCACTTTGTGCTGGGCGTGATCGCCATCTTCGTGTATGTGGGTGTTGAGGTAGGTATCCCCGGTACCCTCAACTTCTACCTCTCCGATCCCGTCAAGGGCGCCGGTATGGATCCTTCCACTGCCGTTTCCATTGCCGGTTTCGTAGCCGGTACCTACTGGTTCCTCATGCTCATCGGCCGTCTCACCTCTTCCGTGATTTCCGGTAAGGTCAGCGCCCGTGCCCAGCTCACCTGCGTTTCCGCCGTGGCCCTGGTCCTCATCGTCCTGGCCATCATCCTGGGTAACTCCTCCACCGTTTCCATGCCCGTGTTCAAGGGTGTTCAGGACGGTTTTGGCATGGTTCAGGTTCCCATCGCGGCCCTGCTGCTGGTTCTCTGCGGTCTGTGCACCTCCGTTATGTGGGGTACCATCTTTGACCTCGCCTGCGAAGGTCTGGGCGCTTCCACCAACCAGGCTTCCGGTATCTTCATGGCCATGGTCGTGGGTGGCGGTATCGTTCCGCTCATCCAGAACGCCATCGCCGACGCCGTGGGTTACATGCCCAGCTACTGGCTGCTGGCCGCCTGCGTCGCCTTCATCCTCTACTTCGCCGCTGTTGGCTCCAAAGTGAAAAAAGCTTAATACAACTATATGGTACAAGATTTAGTAATTGGTATTGACATTGGTGGTCAGACCACCAAATGCGGCATCGTAGATGCCCGCGGTACCGTTCTGTCCCAGACGGTTATCCGTTCAGACAATCATACAGATGTGAAAGACTTCATAGCCGAACTGGCAGAAGCCCTCAACCACATCATCGCAGAAGCAAAGGCCGAAGGCCAGATCCGTGGTATTGGTGTAGGTGCCCCTAACGGTAACTACTACACCGGCACCATCGAAGGCGCTGTCAACCTCGTCTGGGGTGGCACCAAGACCATTCCCTTCGCCAAGATGCTCAGCGAGCAGATGAACGGAATCCCCGTCTCCCTTACCAACGATGCCAACGCCGCCGCCATGGGTGAAATGACCTATGGAGCTGCCCGTGGTATGAAGAACTTCATCATGATTACCCTGGGTACCGGCGTGGGTTCCGGTATCGTCATTGACGGCAACGTGGTCTATGGCCACGACGGTTTCGCCGGAGAGCTGGGTCACACCTGCGCCGTGCGTCACAACGGTCGTCAGTGCAACTGCGGCAAGACCGGCTGCCTGGAGGCTTATGCCAGCGCCATGGGTGTTGCCCGTACGGCCCGTGAATGGCTGGAAATGAGCGACGAACCTTCCGTCCTCCGTTCCCTGGACAAGATCACGTCCAAGGACGTTTATGAGGCCGCCAAGGAAGGGGACAAACTCGCCCTCAAGATCTTCGACTTCACCGGTCGTATCCTTGGTGAGAGCTTTGCAGACTTCATCGCCTTCTCCGCTCCGGAGGCCATCGTGCTCTTCGGCGGTCTGGCCCGCGCCAAGGAATTCCTCACCGAACCTATCCAAAAGGCCATGGACGACAACGTCCTCTCCCTGTGGAAAGGCAAGGTGAAATTGGTGTTCTCTCAGCTCAAGGAATCCGACGCAGCCATCCTGGGTGCATCGGCCCTGGCTTGGGAACTTTAGGTTCATTCAGGGCGGCTTCGCGCACAGAAGCCGCCCGTTAAATCCTTCTATTATGAGGAAAGTTGCATTCGGCCTTCTCTTTGTAGCGGCGCTTCTCGCTTCCGGTTGCTCCTCCAACGATGCTGCCATCGAACAGGAACTGAAGCAGATGACGCTCCAGCAGAAGGTGGGGGCAATGTTTTTCGTTCGTCCCGAGGCCTTAGACACGGACTTTTACTACGACTCCCCGTCTGTCCTGAAATCCTATAACCTTCAGGAAGTAAACGACAGGATGAGAGAGACGGCCCGTGTATATCCTCCGGGCGGCATTATCCTTTTTGCCCACAACATTAAGTCGGAGCCCCAGCTGTCCCAGTTTATCAAGGACCTCCGCGCTCTTCCCAGCCAGCCCATGCTGTGCGTCGACGAGGAAGGCGGATCTGTGGCCCGTCTGGCTAATAACCCCAACTTCCGCGTTCCCAAGTTTGCCAACATGGGTTCGCTGGCTGCTTCCGGCCGCACCAACGAGGTGATGGCCGCCTCTACCGCCATCGGCGAATACCTGAAGCGCTATGGCTTTGACATCGATCTCGCCCCCGTGGCCGACGTAAACACCAATCCCCGCAACGTGGTGATTGGCGCCCGCGCCTTCTCCAACGAGCCCAAGGTGGCCGCCGAAATGGTGAAAGCCTACCTCAAGGGTCTGCAGAAGAGCGGCGTCATTGGCTGCCTCAAGCATTTCCCCGGCCATGGTGACACCCAGGCCGATTCCCACTTTGGCTATGCCATGAGCCGTAAAACCTGGGATGAGATCAAGGACTGCGAGATGATTCCCTTCAAGGCAGGTATCGATGCCGGTGCCCAGATTGTCATGACGGCCCACATCTCCCTGCCCAACGTGACCGGTTCCAACGTGCCCTCCACGCTGTCTCCCATGATTCTCCAGGACAAGCTCCGCGGAGAACTGGGCTACCAGGGCGTCATTATGACCGATGCCATGGAAATGGGTGCCATCCTGCGCCAGTATCCGGTAGAAGATGCAGCCGTTATGTCCATCAAAGCCGGCGTAGACATTCTCCTGTGCGTGCGTGAATACCCCAAAGTATTTGATGCTGTGCTCAATGCAGTCCGTCGCGGAGAGATTCCCGAAAGCCGCATTGACGAAAGCGTACGCCGCATTCTCAAGCTCCGTCACCAGTCCATTACGTACGGAGACAAGTAATTTGAAAAAAAGTTTCTAAAAAGTTTGCAAGTTCGGATTTTTGCCGTATCTTTGCAGTCCCGTTCAGCGGGAAGCTCTTTAGAAATTTGCGGAAATAGCTCAGTTGGTAGAGCACGACCTTGCCAAGGTCGGGGTCGCGAGTTCGAGTCTCGTTTTCCGCTCAAAGAAAAGCAGCAGCCTTTAGGTTGCTGCTTTTTCTTTGTAGGGAGACCTCGAACGTGGCGACCCCGAGCCCCCCGAGGGGGCAGGCGTCCCTGGCGCCGGGGGGTAACGTGTAGGCGCGAGGGCCCGAAGGGCCTCTGCCAGCGTCAGCGGGCTCGAGTCTCGTTTTCCGCTCAAAACATTGCAGGACAACCAAACGGTTGTCCTGTTTTGTTTTGCGCGGTCGGCTTTTTTTCGTATCTTCACCACGATAATTAATAACAGTCTCAGGCATGGAAAGCAAAAAGAACTCGGAACTGCTGGCCG
>CAMVJR010000135.1 GCA_947167855.1 uncultured Bacteroidales bacterium | reverse complement strand
GATACATCAGGTTCACCTGCACCTGCATCTTGGGGCAGTGGAAAGCCTGCACCTCCTGGTCAAAATGCTCCGGCACCACCACATAACCATTGATGCGACCGGTTTCCAGCTCACGCTGGGCCGCCGATACGGAGCCAAACTCCACCACCTGACCCATCTGGGTGGCATCCAGCTGCTGGCGGAAGTTGCGGGACGTGGACGAGTTGTCCAGGTCCACAACCCCAATCCGCAGATCCTGAGGGAGGCCTTCCTTCATGAAGGTGGTGAAGAACAGCGTGGCGGCCAGCATCACGCCCACCGAACCCAGGAAGTAGATGGGCCGGTTGCGCCAGATGCGGATTTCACGCCGGATTACGTTATAAAGATTCTGTAACATTATTTCTCTTTTGCAATCATAATGGCGCTCATGCCGGGACGGAGACCCTCCACGGGAGCCAGAGGACGGCAGCGTACCTCGAAGGTACGGGTGTCGAATTCACCAATTTCCTTGGTGGCACGCCAGGTGGCGTAGGATTCACGGACGGCCAGGTAGTAAACCACGGCTTCCACTTCACGGTTGTCCAGGGCCGGGATCTTGAGGGTCACGTGCTGGCCGGACTGAAGGCTGTGCAGACGGTCTTCCCGGATGTTGAAGGTGAACCACATGTCGCTCAGATCCTGGATGGTCATGATGGGAGAACCCTGACCCACCAGCTCGCCCACCTTGGGGTAACGGGCGGCAATGACACCGTCAGACGGGGACGTGAGGTTGATCTCGTCCAGATAGGCGTTCACCAGTTCCACGGCGGCGTTGGCGCGTTCCACCAGAGCCACGGCGGCATCCTTGTCTTCCTGACGGGCACCCTTCACAGCCATGTCGTACTGGCTCTTGGCGGCCAGGGCCGTGGCTACGGCGGCCTTGTACTGGGCCTCCACCTCGTCAAACTTCTGGTCGGACACCACTTTCTCGTCGTGCAGGGCCTTGATACGCTCGTAGGACTTGCGCATCACATCCTCGCCCACCAGGGCTTTCTGCCAGATCTCGTAAGCGCCGGTGATCTGCTCCTGCTGGGCACCGTTGTAGGCCTTGTTGCGCTGGGCCACGGCGGCGGCCTTGGCGGCGTTGGCCTCGGCTATCTTGGAACGGATCTCGGGGGAATCGATGATCACCAGGGTATCTCCCTTGTGCACCATCTGTCCCTCATCGGCCAGGAAGGTCTCGATACGGCCGGGAACCTTGCCGGACACGCGGTACTCCGTTGCTTCCGCCTCGCCCTGGATCACTTTGTCCTTGGGACGGGATACAATATAGCCAATGACGGCCACTACCAGGACCAGGCCCACGAGGCCGGCTACACCTGCAATCAGATTGTAATTCTTTTTCATAGTCTGTATTTCTTATTTAATATTTCCTTCTGCTTTATTGAGGGATGCGGCAGCCATCTGGTATTCGATGCCGGCATCGATATAATCACTGTGGGCGCTGAGCCAGGCGGTCTGGGCTCCCAGCACCGTGTTGGTGGGAAGCACGCCGGCTTCGTAGGCCAGGTTGGCCTTGCGGAGGTTCTCCTCTGCGCTCTCCAGGTTGGAGAGGGTCATCTCCACCTTTTCGCGGGCCTCTACAAAGACTTTCCGCTGCTGGGCTACCTGCAGGCCGATGAGCTCGCGGGCATCCTGGTACCGGGTCTGGTACAGGCCGGCTTCGGCCTTGGCTTTCTTATAGCGGTTCACGTTCTCCAGGCCGTGGAAGATGGGCACGTTGACCATGACGCCGGCCACGAAGGTACCGCCGTTCCAGGTGTTCTGGATGCCGTTGAAGGCATTGGGGTTGGAGATGAGGTAATTGGCGGTCAAGGCCACCTGGGGCATCATATCGGCCCGTACGACCTTGGCTTTCTTGTCGTAGATCTGCTGGGCCAGCTGGAGGCTGCGGGTCTCGGGACGGTCGGCGTAGATGTCTTCCAGGGACTTCTCCACCGGGCACTGCGGCTCGGGGATCACCTCAATAGCCTCATCGGCCAGGATAATCTCTGTGTCCAGGGGCAGGCCGATGCGCTTGCAAAGCAGCATCTTGGAAAGCGTGAGGCCGTTCTCGGCCTTGGTGAGCAGCATCTGGGCCTCGTTGGCCTTCACTTTCACCTGCAGGGCATCGGATTCCGTAGCCACGCCGGCGGCGATGGATTTCTCCACATCGGCCTGCATTTCCTGCAGGAGGGCCAGGTAGCTCTGGGCCAGCTTTTTCTTGTTGGCGATGGAGATGATCTGCCAGTAGGCCTGGTCCACGTCCATCACCACGTCGGCGTACTCCATTTCGTACTTGCTCTGGGCCAGATCCTGGGCCAGGGCGGCCATCTGGTTGCTGTAGATGATCTTACCACCTACAAAGACGGGCTGCTTTACGGTCACGGCGCCCACCCAGATGTTGTGGAGGTCCGGGTGCAGGGCCTTGTCGATATCGGCACCGATAGCGTTCACCGGCTCGGCGATATTGGGTACGAGACCGGCCAGGGAGGAAGGATCCACGCCCTGGAGCATATTCAGGACCGTCTGCCACATGGGGCTGGTCATATATTCGAGGGCCATGGCCGGGTTGGTCTTGATGGCGGTCATGAGCTGGGTCATGCTCTGGGTCATGGCGGCGCTCAGCTGCTGGGAAGCTCCTGCCACGGCGGCGTCCAGCTGTCCCTGTACCAGGGTTCCCGCATTCTGCAGCATGGCGCTCTGGGTATCGCTCACCAGGGCGATGTCCCTGCTATTATAGAGGTATGCGCCCGTAGCGCTTACATTGGGGAAATAGTTGGCCAGGGCAATCTTGCGGTCGTAAGAAGCCATCTGGATCTGGGCACGGGCCTGTTCCAGGTCTTTGCTTTGCTGGACGGCCATCTGCTGGCAGTCCTGCAGGGTGAGGGTCTGCTGGGCGGAGGCCGAAAGGGCGGCCATTCCCAAGAGCGTTACAAGAAGAATTTTTTTCATATGCTTGTTTTTTGTCATTTTGTCAAATTGTCATTTTAGACACTTCGGCCTTTGGGATTGCAAAATTACTGCCAATTTTGGACATTTTTGGGAGCTTTTAGCGCATGAAATTGTTCTTTTGGTCGAAATATGCACCTTTTTGCAAATTTTAGAAATAATCGTTATCTTTGTCAAAAATTCGCATCTATGGAGAAAGAGACCCTACAAACCATTGATCTTAGCCACATTCTCGCGCTGGCACCCATTATTGACGAGTACTCCCTGGGAAAAGACTTCATCATGGGAGAGGTCAGCGGCAAAAAGGTAGAAAAGAGCGAGGCCATGCTGTCCATGCTCAAATACCCCGTGCGCTTTGACGGTTACATCATCTTCTTCCTCAAGAAGGGACATTTCTCCATAGACCTCAACCTGACCACGTACGAGGTCAAGCCCCAGTCGCTGCTGGTCTGCGTGCCGGGCAACATCATCAAGCTCTCTTCGTACGACGAAGACCATATCGCAGACGCGGAGCTCTACTTTGTGCTGGCCTCGCCGTCCTTCATGAACGGCATCCGCTTCGACTTCAACAAAATCTTCCAGGAAACGCTGAGCCTCTGGAAGAATCCCTGCATCACCTTAAGCGAAGAAGACATGACCCTGGCCGAGGAATACTTCAAACTGGGCCGAAACATCATGCTGGGAAAGCAGCAGAACAAAAAGGAAATCCTGGGAGCGCTGGTTACCTCCTTCACCTACGCCTCCCTGGATGTCTGGACCCGCGAAATCAACGCAGCCAAAAAGGGAGAAAGTACCTCCTCATCGGCCCGCGTGAACCTGCTCTTCGAGCGTTTCATGGCGCTGGTTACCGAGTACCACAACACGGAGCGGTGCATGGCGTTCTATGCAGAGAAACTCTGCCTCACGCCCAAGTATCTTTCCAAACTGGTCAAACAGGCCAGCGGACGCAGCGCTCCCGCCTGGATTGATTCGTTTGTGATCCTGGAGGCAAAGAACATGCTCAAGTACTCAGACAAGAGCATCAAGGAAATCGTCTTCGACCTCCACTTCCCCAACCAGTCCGTCTTCTACAAGTTCTTCAAGGCCCACACCGGCATGACTCCTTCCGAGTACCGGAAGGGATAAGACCGAGCTCCGGGCCTTCCCGGGAGGCGGGGGTGGGCTTCCTCCTGTCGGGAAAGCCCGTTCCGTGTGCGTTTGGGGCCTGTTTCACACACGCGAGGAACTTTTTCCCCGTCCGGTGTGCGTTTTGGGGTATTTTCGCACACGGAAAGACCTGTTGTAACCACCTAAACAAAATTATTTATTAACTTTACACGATTAATAATACGGTTATAATCGATAAAGCTATAAACCATGAAAAGAATCCTTATCATTTCGGCCCTTCTGCTGGCCTCCGTATCCCTCTTTGCTGCCAAACCGTTTAAGGTGACCAGCGGTAGCCTGGATGTCCTCAAGCAGGAAACCACCGCCACTTGGACCATCGATCTGTCGCAGGCCGAGTTTGTGAACAATGGC
>CAMVJR010000134.1 GCA_947167855.1 uncultured Bacteroidales bacterium | reverse complement strand
ACAGGGCCACGGGAACGTGGTGCAGCCAGTCCGTGCAGATGTACACCAGGTCCACGGCCGGGTCCTCGCAGAGGGCCTTGTAGGACTCTTCCTCTCCGGCATAGACGTTGGCGCCGAGGCCCTTGCCCTGGAGGTACTGCAGGCTGGCATCGGCCCTTTCCTTCTCTACGTCGCAGATGGCCGCTACGTGGCAGCCGGGCACAAAGGTCAGGCGCTCCACGGCGTCGGATCCGCGCATGCCCAGACCCACGACGCCAATGCCCACATCGGGGATGGGGTCGGCCGCAAACTGGATCATGTCCTGTTGGCCGGCCGGGCGCTCGGGCACCGGCAGTTCAATGACTTGGCCAGACTTTGGGCCACAAGAGGCCATCACCAGGATGCAGACGGCACAAAGAAGAAAGAATTTCGGCTTCATAAAAAGAAAGTTATTAGTCATTTCTCCCCAAAATTAAGCATAATTTCGTAATTTTGCCGTCCATTATGACCAAGATTATCATATTTGACTTTGACGGGACGCTGGCCGATACCCGGGAACTGATTATCCGGACCAACCAGGAAGCCATGAAGGCCATGAACTATCCGGTAAGGGACGAGGAAGCCATCCGCAAAACCATCGGCCTTCCCCTGGCCGAAGGAATCCGTACCCTGTTTCCGGAGCTCCCCGAAGAGGCCCTTCCCGAGTGGTGCACCACCTACCGTCGTATTTTCGACGGGCTCAAAACCCGCTATGTTCCGGTTCTTTTCCCGGAAGTGAAGGAGACCCTGGAATGGCTCTATGCAAAGGGGTATGTGCTTACAGTAGCCTCCTCCAGGCACTCTTCCTCCCTGAACGCCTTCCTGCAAGACCTGGGCATAGCGCCCTGTTTCCGCTATGTCTTAGGGGCCGATAATGTAGCCAAGGCAAAGCCCGACCCGGAGCCGGTGCTCCAGACCCTGCGGGACATGGGTTATCCGGCAGAGGAAGCGCTGGTGGTAGGGGACATGCCCGTCGATATTCTCATGGGTGCCCGCGCCGGTGCAAAAACGGTTGGAGTCACCTATGGTAACTCCAACCGTGAAGAACTTCAGGCAGCCGGCGCTACTTACGTGCTGGACGGCTTCTCTGAAATAAAGTCTTTGCTTTAATCCTTGTTGGACGGCTTCTGCGGCTCGTCTCCGTGGGAATCCTTGTACTTGAAGCGGCGGATTTTCTGGGTGGCCGTCTTCTCGAAGGGCTCCTTCATGGCGTCTACTTCGCCAATCTTGGAGTTCTTGCCCACGGTCTTGTTCACCCAGTCCATCACGGCTTTCTTGCGGGCTTCCAGTTCTTCGAACCACTTGTCTTCCGTGGCCTGGTTCCAGTCTATGGCGTTGTCCTGGAATTTCACCAGGGCCACTAGCTTGCCGTCCCTCTCCATCACCAGGGATTCTTCCACGCCTTCGAAGTTGTTGATAACCTGCTCAATCTCTTCCGGATAGATGTTCTCGCCGGAAGGACCCAGGATGGTGTTGTTGAGACGGCCCTTGATGTAGTAGATGCCGTTCTCGTCCACCGTGGCAATATCGTTGGTGTGGAACCAGCCTTCGTCGTCCAGGACCTGCAGGGTGCGCTCGGGATCCTTGTAGTAACCCAGCATCACGTTGTCTCCGCGGACCACAATCTCGCCCTCGCCGTTGACGGGGTTCACGTTGTCCAGGCGGATATCTACCTTATAGGTAGCCGGGCCGATGGAACCCAGGTGCTTTTTCTTGTTAACCATCACGTTGCAAACCAGCGGGGCGGTCTCCGTGAGACCGTAGCCCACGGCGTACGGGAAGTTGCAGTCGATGAGGAACTTCTCCACGGCCGGATCCAGCTTGGCGCCGCCAATGCCGAAGAAGGTGAGCTTTCCTCCGAAAGAGTTGACCATTCGGCGGCCGATGAACCAGTGAAGGATATGCGGAATCTGCTTATCGGCCCAGGAGAGTACGCGGCTCTTCTGGATGGTGGGCCAGACGCTGTTCTTGACCACCTTTTCGATGATAAGGGGAACGGAGCATACGATGGTGGGCTTGATCTTCTTCATGGCCCCCAGCAGAATGGTAGGAGTGGGGGGCTTGGGCAGCGTATAGCAGGTGGCACCTACATAGAAGGAGTAGAGCGTGGAGAGGCTCATCTCATAGGTGTGGGCGGCCGGGAGAATACTGAGGAAACGGTCTGTCTTGAAGGCCGGCTTGGCCTTGAAGGCGGCGGCCAGGTTGCTGGACAGGTTGCGGTGGCTGAGCATGACGCCTTTGGCCTTTCCGGTGGTGCCGGAGGTGTAGATGATGCAGGCGAGGTCGTCCGGTTCGGGGGCTTTGACCCAGCCGTTGCACTTGAAGTCGTCTTTTTCCTTCTTGATGAATTCGAAGGTCTCGATATCAATGATGAGGGTAAGCTTCTGGCGGCACTCTTCGCTGAGTTTGGGCATCATCCGCTGGGAGATGAACAGCACCTTGGACTCCGAATGATTGAGGATGTTGGTGAGCTCTGTTTCCGAACTGTCCGGCAGAATGGGGACGGCTACACGGCCGAATGCCGTGGCGGAGAAGAATGCTACCACCCAGTTGGGCATGTTTTGGGAGAAGATGGCCACGCGGTCTCCGTGCTTGATTCCAAAGCGCGTCATGCGCAGGGACAGCTGGTTTACCTTGTGGCGGAACTCTTCGTAGGTGTATTTCTGGCCGCCATCCACATACTGGTAGGCGACTCTTTGTGCATACTTGTTTGTGGCATAGTCAAATACCTTATGCAGGGTGGTGCAGGTTTGCTCTCGGTGGCGATACTTGCGCCAAGCTTTGTAGGGGCTCTTGATTTTTTTTGCCATAAATAGGGGGATTAGGATTCAGGTACAGCGAATTGATCTTTATGATAACCTTGCAGTCCCAGGGGACGGTAATGGTTGTAAATTCGTTTCATGTCGGCGTTGGCGTCGTCGGTGAGTTCGATGGTTTCTCCCACGCTGATGCGCTTGCGGCCCCAGTCGTAGTAGCCCATGTACACGGTAGCGCCCGTGGCCTTGGCAATGAGGTGGTAGCCGTTCTTCCAGCGTTTGACCAGGGCACGGGAGCCTTCCGGTGCCAGGGCCAGGTGGAACTCATCTACGGTCTCCATGACATCAATGATGCTCTTGACCGTGGTGGCCGGGCTGGAGAGGTCTGTGGGCACGGCACCGCAGGCTCTCAGGATGGGGCCCAGGGGCCAGACAAAGAAACTCTTCTTCACCATGATATGCGCCACTTTTCCAAATTGGGTGTAGAAAAGATAACTCACGAGGAAATCCCATACGGTGGTATGGGGCACGCCCAGCACAATGGCTTTGGGCTCGGTCATAGGACCCCCTACGCTTTCCCAGCCCATCTTCTTGAGCAGCCAGCCGCAGAATTTGGCCCAGCGGGGGTTCACCTTTGTTTTGATTTTGATTTTAGCCATATACTAGATATTGACGTCTTCCAATTCTTTCTCACTGCGGAGATTGTCCATCACAAAGTGCTGGCGCTCGTAGGTGTTGATGCCCATGTAGAACTCCATGATGGTGGAGATGGACTCCTCATCGGCCAGTTTGACGGTGTCGAGCCGCATGTTTTCTCCAATGAAGTCTCCAAACTCGTCGGACGAGATTTCACCCAGGCCTTTGAATCGGGTAATCTCTACGCCCGTTTTGAGCTGCTTGATGGCTTTCTCCCGTTCTTCCTGGGAGTAGCAGTAGCGGCGCTCCTTTTTGTTGCTTACGCGGAACAGGGGCGTCTGCAGGATGTATACGTGCCCGCGGCGGATGAGCTCGGGATAGTATTTCATGATAAAGGTAAGCACCAGCATGCGGATGTGCATGCCGTCGGTATCGGCATCGGTGGCTACGATGATGTTGTTGTAGCGGAGGTTCTCCAGGTCGTCCTCCACGCCCAGGGCGGCGATGAGGAGGTTGAGTTCCTCATTTTCGGCCACTTTCTTGCGGCTTTCCTTGAAGCAGTTGATGGGTTTGCCGCGGAGAGAGAATACAGCCTGGTTGTTGGCGTTTCTCACCTTGGTGATGGTACCGGATGCGGAGTCACCCTCCGTGATGAAGATGGAGGTCTTTTCCCGCTGGTCTTCCATGCCCTTGGGGAAGCGGGTATCGTTGAAGTGATAGCGGCAGTCCCTGAGCTTGCGGTTGTACACGGCCGTTTTCTTGGCGCGCTCGCGGGATTTCTTCTGGACGCCGGCGATCTCCTCTCTTTCGGCCTGGGAGGCCTTGATCTTTTCCTCAATGATGGGGACAATCTCCATGTGCATGTGGAGGTAGTCGTTGAGGTTCTTGGTGACAAAGTCGTTCACGAAGGTGCGGATGGTGGGCCCGCGGTCTACGGAAGAGGTGCCGTCCGAGCCTTTTACCTGCTTTTCCCACATGTAGGTGGAGCCCAGTTTGGTCTTGGTCTGGCCTTCGAAGATGGGTTCCTGGATCTGGATGGAGATGGCGCCCACAATGCCCTGGCGGATGTCCTCGGGCT
>CAMVJR010000133.1 GCA_947167855.1 uncultured Bacteroidales bacterium | reverse complement strand
AAGACATCTGGCCCGACTACCCCACCAAGGAAGACTTCATGTGGAATGAGGAAGAGTATTAGAGATTAAAAATGGTACAACATTTGTTGCACCATTTTTTGTTATTAACCACATTTGCTAAACCAAAATGAACAAAACAATCGTACTCCCCCTTCTGCTGCTGGTTACGGCCTGCGGCTCTGCGGTCCAGTCTCCCAAGGAGCAGGCCGATCCCGTCAACATTGGCTACGCCACCATTGACAGTAAGGACCTTTCCACGGCCGTCTCCAAGGTAGACACCAAGAACGCCGTGCAGTACAAGACCATCTATGAGATGATTGAAGGCCGATGCGCCGGCGTGGAAGTGAACGGAGACCGCGTCATAATCCGCGGCATGGGCACCGTCAACGGCTCCAGCGATCCCCTCTTTGTGGTGAACAACGTAGCCACCGACGACATCTCCTACATCAACCCCAACGATGTCAAGTCCATCACCGTCCTCAAGGACGCCGGCTCCTGCGCCATCTACGGAAGCCGCGGCGCCAACGGAGTGATTCTGATTGACTTGAAGTAATCTACTCTATTTGAGCATGATATTGCGAAGGTCGGTGATGTCCTGCTGGGGCACACCGATCTTTAGCAAATACTTGACGATGCGCTCCTGGTAAGTTCCGCTGTCCGTCTCCTTGAAGATGGTCTTGCGGATGGACTTGTAGCTGTACGCCGTACGAACATGTCCGTAGTACCAGTTGCCGTTGTCATCCTTGGACATTCCCCAGTCCTTGGGCGAGAAGTAGGTGAGCTCGTAGTCCTTGGCCATATCGCTCTCACTTACACCCAGCGTACCTAGCAGCAGAACAGCCAGGGTACCGGTACGGTCACGACCGGCTGCGCAGTGGAAGTACACGGGCTTTCCTTCTTTGAGGCGGGCTACTACCCAGCAGAAAGTCTCCTTTACCTTGGCCGGATTGTCCCGGACCATGTGGTTGTAGCCGCTGTCAAAGCCAGGGGCGTAGAAAGCCACATCCGAACCCAGAGGGGACTTGGAAGGGACGTCGGAGGCCTCTCTCAGGTCCACTTCGGCCTTGATTCCTTCGGCCAGCATTTCGGCCTTTCCCTTGCTGCTAGTGCGGGAGCCGTGGATGGCGCCGCCGCGATACAGCTTGTGATAGACTACGGTTTTGCCGTTCAGGCCTTTCCAGCCGCCCAGGTCACGCCCGTTGCGGACATTGGGCTCAAAGTACACCTGGCGCAGGAGGCCGGTGGTCACGAAGCTGCCGCTGGCTACCTGCTTTCCGGAAGAGGTCACCGTCCATTCATAGATGGTCTTGGGGACCAGGTTGGTGATGGACTGGGAGCCCACACCGGCTTCCAGGCTGTATTCCCGGCTCCAGGTGCCTTCTTTCACCGTCAGTTTCTGGGCCGAAGAAGAAGGCGTCCAGCTGATAGTGTAGGTAGGAGGAAGTTCGATATTGTTTTCACTGGGACCGCCACCCGGATAGCCTACTACCTTGGTGTCATAGTACTCTTTGTCCGTATCCTCTAAGTTAGTATTGGGATAGTTGACTTCTTCCATGTACTTCTGGACATACGGGTTGGTGGCCAGGAAGGCGTCTGCGGGTTCCGGTTCCTCTTTGCCGGTTCCTATGAGACAGGAGGAAATGGCACGGGAGAGGGTCCATTTGTCGTCGTCGGCCTCGATATTCCAGTACATGGCGCCGCGGAGGCCCTTCTTCTGGATGTATTCGGCCTTGAGGCCCACGGACTTGGCGTCGTCGTAGCTGAGGACCATGTTGCCCAGATCGTCTACCAGGAACGGCACCTGGGACGTGTTGTCCCACATGGCCGTATACTTGCCGGGCTTGATATCGCGGTAGTCCAGGCAATCGGAGGTAAAGGCCTTGCCGTCTCCATGACCGTAGAACGGAATGCCCAGGACAATCTTCTCGTACGGGACACCCTTATTATAATGGAGGGTGACGGACTCATCACAGCTGCGCTTGGTCTTGGAGGACTTGTAGAGACCCGCATTGTGATACGGCGGTTTGCCCATATCATACGTCATGATGTTGATGAAGTTGAAATAGGGCGTTACATCCTTGAAATCCACATATTTGGCGCTGGCCGATGAGGCCATGGTGAGCAGTCTGTCCTTTCCCAGGACGTTTCGAAGTTCCTTCACCAGCAGGGTGAAGTTCTTGGTGTCGTCCGGGGAGGAGGAGATGCCGGCGTCGCTGCTGGTGGGATACTCCCAGTCCAGGTCTATTCCGTCCAGGCCGTACTGGGTCACTGCTTTGAGACAGTTCTGGGCGAAGTTCTTGCGGTGGGTCTCGCTGGCGGCCATTTCACTGAAGTTGCCGGCTTCCCATCCGCCGATGGACAGGAGGATCTTCAGGTCGGCCTTACTATTCTTGAGCCCTGCGATGGTGGTCAGGCGCGACGGCGTCTTGATGTCCAGGGTCTCGAAATCCTCTTTGATATGGGCAAAGGCATAGCAGATGTGGGTGAGGTATTCCGGATTGGGAATGGTCTTGTCCCAATACGTGGCATAACCCACGATGATAAAGCCGTCCGGAGGCGTAACCACGGGGGTTTCCGGATCGCTTCCGGGGTTCTCGGGTTCGCTGGGGGTTGTGGGTTGTTCCTGGCTATTTCCCTTGCTGGGCGTAGGAATTACGTAGCCGTTGATGGTCTTCTCGCAGGAGAGGAGAAGGGCGGCTGCGCAAAGTAGTGTTACAAACATGTGTCTCATATTTGCGAAAATATGCGTTTTTGTACTCATAGTACTCTCAATTTGCGCAGGATTGCTCCCAATTTGCAAGCGCCGGCGGAAATGCCTATATTTGTCTGGTTAATAGAAGTGTATCTATGAAAAGAATCCTACTCCTCCTTGTGAGCTTTGTTACGGTATGGAGCGCCTGGGGCCAGAACGCCCAGCAGTTCCCTGCCTACCTGAAGGCCGAAGAGCTTCCGGACGCCGTCATCTTCCTACCGCCGCCCCCGGAGGAGGGATCGGCCCACTTTACCCTTGACCAGGCCATGTACGAATGGGGAAAGACCCAGCGTGAGGGAGACCGGGGCCTGCAGGCCATTGCCGAAGGTACCACCGACGTGGACACCATGGCCCTGATGTTCAGCAAGGCTTTCGGCCTGAAACTTTGCCAGGAGGATACCCCTAAGACCATCCATCTCCTGAAGCGGAGCATCCGTACGTTCCGCCTGGGGGCTTCCAAGCCCAAGGCCCACTACATGCGGCTTCGGCCCTTTGTGTTCCATCATGAAGGGACGCTGATTCCCGAATGGGAAGAAGAAGAGCGCGTCACGGGCTCCTACCCGTCCGGTCATACCGTACGTGGCTGGGGCATGGCCCTGGTGCTGGCCCAGCTCAATCCGGAAAACCAGGACCAGCTGCTCCTGGCGGGATATGAATGGGGACAGAGTCGCGTCATTGCCGGCTATCACTGGCAGAGCGACGTGAACGCTTCGCGGCTGCTGGCATCGGCCTGCTTTGCCCGGCTGCAAGCCTGTGAAGAGTATCTGGAAGACGTAGAAGCCGCCCGGAAAGAGCTGAAAGAGCTTTTGGAGAAACGGGACGACTAAACTTTTCTTTACTTAAGCAGGGAGCGCATAGGTTCTGAGACCTTGTTGAACTCTGCTTCTCCAATGACCTGGCACTTTCCGGTGAACTTGGCGTCCAGTTCTACCTGCAGGCGCTGGAAGAAGAGATCTCCCTGAACGGAACTGCCGGCCTTGAGGGACAGCGTGTCCTTTACATAGAAGCGACCTTCGGTCATGGTGCCGTTAAAGTCTATGAAGGTGCAGAAAATGTCACCTTTTACCACAGCCTTCTCACCCACTACTACGCGGGCCTCGGAATAGATGCGGCCTTCGAAGGTGCCGTCAATACGAATGTCGTTGGCGGTGGCAATATCTCCCTTGAAGATAGCACCGGCGGCAATGCGGTTTACCTCGTTAATATTGATGTTAGCCATAACGGTCCGGTATTATTCGTTATTCTCAGGGGTTGCTGCGGGGGTTTCCTGGGCCATGGGGGCTTCGGCTTCCTTGGGCTGAACGGGGGTCTTGATGCCCTGGGTCTTGGCTACCTGCTCGAACTCTTTCTCGGAGAGAACGCGGCAGTTGCCGTTAAACTTGGCATCCAGGTCCACCTGAAGACGCTTGAAGCGGAGGTCTCCGTCTACGGAGCAGCCGGGCTTGAGGGACAGGGTGTCCTGCACATAGAAGGTACCCTTGTTCATGGTGCCGCTGAAATCTACATTAGTGCAGATGATATCTCCGTTCACTTTGGCGTTTTCTCCCACCACGATGCGGCCCTTGGACATGATGCAGCCCTCTACGAGACCGTCAATACGGATGTCGTTGGGAGTGGTAATTTCACCTTTGAACACAGCGCCCTCCGACAGGCGGCTCACTTCATTTAGGTTAGTATTGGTTTCCATATCAATTGTTTTTTGTGTTTTCCCGTGGATAATGGAACAAATATAACAAAAAACAAAATAAAAACCGCCACAATCCCATAA
>CAMVJR010000132.1 GCA_947167855.1 uncultured Bacteroidales bacterium | reverse complement strand
TGAAAAGCATATTCATATCTTAATCAATTAATTACAATAGTCCTTTTTCTTTGATCAGACGGTCCAGCAGACCGTTCACGAAACCACGGCTCTTGGGCGTGGAGTAGTATTTGGAGATTTCCACGTACTCGTTGATGCTCACCTTCACGGGAATATCCGGGAAGGTCTCGGCCTCCGTGAGGCCCATCACGATGAGCACGGTATCCGTGGTGTACAGGCGGTCCTGGTCCCACTTGGAGACGGAGCCGGCCACCAGGGCGCTGTATTCTGCATAGCGGCCGTACGAGGCGGTCACCAGCTTGTGCACAAAGTCGCGGTCGCTTTCGGCGGGTTTGCCCTGGGCGGCCAGGATGTCACTCTGGTACAGCGGAGGATAGCTCCATCGGCCCGTGCGGCCCATCTCTTCCAGCGAGCGGATGCAGGTGCCCAGCACGTAGGGCAGTTCGTCGGCCCAGAAGATGGAACTGTCTTCCAGGATGGCCAGCAGCTCCTCGTTGTCTTCCAGCTCTTCCTGGAAGAACTGCTGCCAGAGGCGGATATCGGCCTGCAGGGAGGCTTCCTTTCCATCCAGGTAGGCCTGGAACCAGGGGCGGGTCTTGAGGGTCTCGTACAGGTTGTTGAGCAGGGCGTCGTTGTTGGCCCATGAGATCTTCTTTTTCTCCGTCAGGCGCTGAAAATCAGGGTCTTCCTGGAGGAGGGCCGATACGCCGTTCTCCGCAAAGCGCATGCGGGGATGCAGGTCTTCTTCTGTAGGGTTGAACTTTCCGCGGGCGGCCTCGATGCGGCGGGCGGCCTCTGCGGTGAGGGCGGGAATCACCGCCATCATATAGAGATACAGGTCTCGTGTGGCTTCACAGGAAGCGTCCAGGCTGGAAAGAGCCTCTTTGAGCGTGAGGTCCTGATTCTCTGCATAGGCATAGAGGACCTTGAAAGCCTTGACACGAAGAATGCGTCTGTTTAACATAGAGCGAATAAATTTTGACAAAGTTAGTGTTTTTTTCAATTATTTCCCTAAATTTGTATTCACATAAACAACGGACTGCTATGTATAGTGAAGATTATGAGAGGCCCCATGGCCAAGAGCGGAATGCGGAAGACGTTTATTCCAAGCCCGTGCGTGCCGGAAAGCGCACCTATTTCTTTGACGTAAAAACCACCAAAGGCAATAACGACTATTACCTCACCATCACAGAAAGCAAGCGCCGCCAGGAAAGGGACGGCTCCTTCACCTACGACAAACACAAGATCTTCCTCTACAAGGAAGACTTCGAAAAATTCCAGGAAGGGCTCCAGGATGCCGTAAAGTACATTCTCCACGACTTACTCCACGACGAACCCATCCGCCAGTTCACTCCCCGGGAAGAACAAGACAACCCAGACGAGTTCTAGAATTTTCACCGGCACACTTTGCGCCGGTTTTTTTAACCCTAACCACAACACTATGATCCTGCTGCAGAACATCCTCCACCAGGGAAAGCCCGTCGACATCCTGATAGACGGAGATAAAATCATGAAAATCAGCGCCCAGTCCCTGACCGTACCGGGCGCCCAGGTCATGGATTGCAGCAACAAGGCCGTTATCCCGGGCTTTGTGAATACGCACACGCACGCCGCCATGGTGATGCTCCGCGGCATCCACGAAGACCTCAACCTGTACGACTGGCTCCACAACATCTGGAAAATCGAGGCCAAGATAGACGCAGACTTCATCTACTGGGGCACCAAGCTGGCCTGCCTGGAGATGATCAAGAGCGGCACCTCCACCTTCAACGACCAATACTGGTTTGCCCCGCACGCCTGCAAGGCCGCCATGGAGATGGGCGTCCGCCCCGTCATTTCCTTCGTGATCCTGGACAACGGAAGCCGGGACATGATGATGCGCCAGCGGGATGCCATCGAACGCCTGTACCAACGCACGCTGGACTGGGAGGGAGATTTCCGCTTTGCCGTTTCCATCCATTCGGTGTACACGGTGCAGGAAGAGAACATCCGCTGGGCGGCCGATTTCGCCCGCGAGCGGGGGCTCCGCATCCATCTGCATCTGGCCGAAACCCGCCAGGAGTACGAAGACTGCAAGAAAAACCACGGGGGCCTTACCCCCACCCAATATTTTGACTCCCTGGGCATCTGGGGGCCCGATGTCATAGCCGCCCACAGCCTGTTCCTGGACCCGGAAGACATCCGCATCCTGGGAGAGCACAAAGTGAACTGCGTGCACTGCATCAACTCCAACCTCAAGCTGGCCTCCGGCTACCGTTTCCGCTACAACGAACTCCGGGATGCCGGCGTCAACGTTTGCCTGGGCACGGACGGATCGGCCTCTTCCAACAACCTGGATATCCTGGAGCACATGAAAAATTCGGCCCTGCTGCAGAAGGCCTGGCGGGAAGACCCGCAGGCCATGCCGCTGCCGGAGCTGTTTGCCTGCGCCACCGAGCACGGGGCCCGCGCCCTGGGCCTGGACAGCGGCGTTATCCGCGAAGGCGCCCTGGCAGACCTTTCCATCATTAACCTGAACTCCTCTTCTTTCCTCTCCCCCGGCTCCGTAGAAGCCAACCTGGTTTACACCGCCCATTCCGATGCCATCTCGGACATGATGATCGGTGGCAAATGGGTCATGCAAAACCGCCAGGTACCCGGAGAGGAGGAAATCCTGGCCCATGGCCGGGAAATCGTAAAACGTATTTGAACCTATGAATCCCAACAATCTCGTTAGCATACAAATGAGCGCAGACCTCCTGAGGGAGCGTCTGGAAGGCAGACAACCGGAACTGGGCATTGTCCTGGGCAGCGGCCTGGGCCGACTGGCCGATTCCATCGAAGACCCGCTGGTAATCCCCTACTCTTCCCTGCCCGGTTTCCCCGTGTCCACGGCCGTGGGCCACAAGGGCAATTTCATTGTGGGAAACCTGAGCGGCAAGTGCGTCCTGGCCATGCAGGGCCGCATCCATTACTATGAGGGATACGGCATGAACCTGGTGGTCCTGCCCATCCGCGTCATGATTTCCGTGGGCATCAAGCGGCTCATCGTGTCCAACGCGGCCGGCGGCGTGGGCTTCCACCTGCACCTGGGAGACCTCATGATCATCAAGGACCATATCAACCTGCTGCCCAATCCGCTCATCGGCCCCAATCTGGACCAGCTGGGCCCGCGTTTCCCGGACATGACCCGTCCGTACGACCCCGCCCTCATCCGCCTGGCCAAGGAAGAAGCCAAAAAACTGGGCATCGAGCTCAAGGAAGGCGTTTACGTGGGCGGCACCGGCCCGTCCTATGAGACGCCGGCCGAATACAAGTACTTCCGCACCATCGGCGGTGACGCCGTGGGCATGAGTACCATTCCGGAGGTGATTGTGGCCCGCCATGCCGGGGTGCCGGTGTTTGGCATCTCGGTCATTACCAACGAAGCCCACGACGACTATGCCGAGGACTTCGTGAACGACGGAAACGACGTGGTGGTAGCCGCCAATGCCGCAGCCGACAAAATGACCAAGCTTATTTCCAGCATGATAGAAAGACTATAACATGGATACTCCTATGAAAACCATGGCTCAGCCGCTCGTCATCAAGGCTGCAGCCACTTATATCAAAGGGCAACTCAAGGGTCGCCAGCCGGAGGTGGGCATTGTCCTGGGCAGTGGCCTGGGCCGCCTGGCCGACGAAATCAAAGACCCCATCGTGATCCCTTACAACCAGGTGGAGGGCTTCCCCGTGTCCACGGCCGTGGGCCACAAGGGCAACTACATTGTGGGAGACCTGGGCGGCAAATGCGTCATTGTCATGCAGGGCCGCATCCACTACTATGAGGGCTACGGCATGGGTGAGGTGGTCCTCCCCATCCGCGTCATGATCACCCTGGGCATCCAGTACCTGTTTGTCTCCAACGCCGCCGGCGCCACCAACCTGGGCTACCACGTGGGAGACCTCATGATTATCAAGGACCATATCAACCTGCTGCCCAATCCGCTCATCGGCCCCAATCTGGACGAGTACGGCCCCCGTTTCCCGGACATGACCCGTCCCTACGACCCCAAGCTCATCCGCCTGGCCGAAGAAGAAGCCGCCAAGCTGAGCATCAGCCTCCGCAAAGGTGTGTACGTGGCCTGCAGCGGTCCTAGCTATGAAACGCCGGCCGAATACGGCTACTTCCGCGCCATCGGAGCCGACGCCGTGGGCATGAGCACCACGCCGGAGGTGATTGTGGCCCGCCACGCCAGCGTTCCGGTGTTTGGCATGTCCGTGATCACGGACGTGGCCCCCGCCCCCGGTGAAGAGGAATACGTCACCGACGGAGACGCCATCGTGGAAGCCGCCAACGCCGCCGCCGATAAGATGACCGCACTGTTCAAACGCCTCATTTCCCGTCTGTAAGCGCTCCTTGAGGCTATAATTTCTAAAAATCTTTCAATGTTGCACTTAACATTGGAAGATTTTTCGTAATTTTGCGGTGATAGGCTTTAACCGGCTATGCTGGAAAATGTAAGAACACAAATTGAACAGCTGATTGCACGCTATGAGGCTGAGAAAGCGGAGAACACACGTCTTCGCCAGGAGTTACATACGTGCGAGGAAACCGGAGCAGCCCTGAGAAAACAGATTACACAGCTGGAGTCCGAGATAGAAACCCGGAAGCTTACCGAGGCTTTTTCCGGCGGCGCTGCCACCGAAGACGTAAGAGCCAAGGTCGATAAACTAATCAAGGAGATCGATAAGTGCATCTCCTACCTGGAGG
>CAMVJR010000131.1 GCA_947167855.1 uncultured Bacteroidales bacterium | reverse complement strand
TATTTTTGTCGTACAAACCTGGATGCAGAGAACTACGCTGCAAATCTAAGGTTTGTGGATACGACAAAAAGTGAGTCTATATATGGCTAAAAGAGAAATCAAGTTTTCCCTGGTGTACAGGGACATGTGGCAGAGTTCGGGGCGGTATCAGCCGCGCGTGGACCAGCTGGTGCGAGTGGCTCCGGCTATTGTGGATATGGGTTGCTTTGACCGTGTGGAAACCAACGGTGGTGCCTTTGAGCAGGTGAACCTGCTGTACGGCGAAAACCCCAACGTGGCAGTTCGCAAATGGACGGCTCCCTTCCACAAGGCAGGCATTCAGACGCACATGCTGGAGCGTGGTCTGAACGGTATCCGTATGAACCCCGTACCGGCCGACGTCCGCGAACTCATGTTCAAGGTCAAGAAGAAACAGGGCACGGACATTGCCCGTTCCTTCTGCGGCCTCAACGATCCCCGCAACCTCAAACTTTCCATTGAGTTTGCCAAGAAGGGCGGCATGATTTCTCAGGCAGCCCTGTCCATCACGCACTCCCCTGTGCACACGGTAGACTACTACCTCAAGCTGGTGGACCAGCTGGTAGAATACGGAACCGACGAGATCTGCCTCAAGGATATGGCCGGCGTGGGCCGTCCCACCGAGCTGGGACAGATTGTGACCGGCATCAAGAAAGCACACCCGGAAATCAAGGTCCAGTACCACGGACACACCGGTCCCGGCTTCTCCCCGGCCTCCATGCTGGAAGTGGCCCGTGCCGGCGCCGACTACCTGGACGTAGCCGTAGAGCCCCTCTCCTGGGGTAAGGTGCATCCGGACGTGATCACCATCCAGCAGATGATGAGGGCCGATGGTTTCCAGGTCAAGGATATCAACATGGACGCCTACATGGAGGTCCGTCGCCTCACGCAGGAGTTCATTGACGACTTCCTGGGCTACTGGATCAACCCCACCAACTCCCAGATGACTTCCCTGCTGGTGGGCTGCGGCCTGCCCGGCGGTATGATGGGCTCCATGATGGCCGATCTGAAGGGCTTCCAGGGCGCCATCAACGCCACCCAGCGTGCCCACGGCCGTCCCGAGATGAGCCTGGACACCCTGATGGTGAAGCTCTTTGACGAGGTAGAGTACGTATGGCCGCGTCTGGGCTACCCGCCGCTGGTGACCCCGTTCAGCCAGTACGTGAAGAACACGGCCCTGATGAACCTGTTCAACATGCTCAACGACAAACCCCGCTGGACCACCATCGACAAGGACACCTGGGGCATGATCCTGGGCAACATGGGCAAACTGCCCGGAGAACTGGATCCCGAGATTGTGGCCCTGGCCAAGGAAAAGGGCATGGAATTCTATACCGGCAACCCGCAGGACATGTATCCCGACGAGCTTCCCAAGTTCCGCAAGATGATGGACGAAGAAGGCTGGGACTACGGCGAGGACGATGAAGAACTCCTGAACATGGCCATGTTCGAGCGTCAGTACAGAGACTACCGCAGCGGTATTGCCAAGGAGCGTTTCAACAAAGACCTGGCCGAGATGAAAGCCAAGGCCGGCGCACCCATCGTGGTGGAACGTCCCGTGGTGGAAATGCCCAAGTTCAAGGTGGAAGACTATGTGGAACGCTATCCCAAGGCCACGCCCATCCAGTGCCCCGTCAAGGGACAGCTCTTGTGGGAACTGGACGTGGACGACGCCTCCAAGGCTCCCATCGTGGGCAAGAAGGTAAAGGCCGGAGAAGTGGTGGGCCACGTACAGACCTACTACGGAATCGAAGACGTGGTGGCCGCCGTGGACGGTCTCCTGGTAGCCGTTCTGGGCAAACAGGGAGACAACGTAGCCAAGGGCGAAATCATAGCCTTCATCCAGTAAGAAACGTATTTTTTTCTTACGAAAAGTCGGGTAAAACCCACAAAATACCCTCTGAAACAACACAATCTTTTTTACGATTGTGTTGTTTTCTTTTTTTGTATCCTATATTTGGTTCCCATGAAAATGAAAGATTACGTTTTAGGCGAAAAGCCTCGCGAGAAATTGCGGATACGGGGAGCCAAGGCGCTGTCCAATGCCGAGCTGCTGGCCATCCTGCTGGGCAGCGGAACGGGCGGCAAGAACGTACTGGAAGTATCGCAGGAGCTGATGGTTTCGGCCGGCGGAAGGCTCACGCTGCTGGGGGCCATGCCGCTGGAGCAGCTGATGCAGCAGAAAGGCGTGGGAGAAGTCCGCGCCATAGGGATAGCCGCTGCGCTGGAACTGGGCCGAAGATGCTTTGAAGAGATGTCCATGGTGGACAAGCGCGCCGTCACCTCGCCGGAACTGGTGTACCGGGTCATGATCCCCTTCCTCAAGCACCTGGACCACGAGGAGTCGTGGGTCCTGTACCTGAACCGCACCAACTTCCTCATTGGGAAGGAGATGATTACGGTGGGCCGGCTGGAGACCACCCTCATTGATACCCGTCGCATCGTGCGCAAAGCCATCGAGAAGCAGTGCTCCCAGGTGGTGCTGGTGCACAACCATCCCTCCGGGCAGGCCCTCCCCTCCCAGGCCGATATCCACCAGACGGAGATCCTGCGGAAAGCCCTGGCAGCCGTGGAAATCGGCCTGATGGACCATGTCATCGTGTGCGAAGATTCCTTTTTTTCATTTTCCGAGGAGAAGCTGGTGAAGATGTAAGCGGGATTTTATTATATTTGTAGGTGGAATCTTAAGTCAGAAGCCTATGAAAGTCGTTAATCTCGGAGAGAACAACTCTGTTCTCAATAACTTCATCGCCGAAATTCGCGATGTCCGCATCCAGAAAGACCGCCTGCGTTTCCGCACCAACATGGAGCGGGTGGGCGCCATCTTCGCCTACGAGATTTCCAAATCGCTTTCGTACTCGGAGAAAGAGGTAACCACCCCGCTGGGCGTAGCCAAAGTCCCCACTTCTGACACCACCCTGGTGCTGGCCGCTATCCTGCGCGCCGGCCTCCCGCTGCAGGAAGGCTTCCTGAACGTGTTCGACCACGCAGAAAGCGCCTTCCTGGCCACGTTCAGAAAATCCGGCAAGGGAGACTACTTCAAGGTACACGCAGACTACTGCACCTGCCCTTCCCTGGAAGGCAAGACCCTCATCCTGGTAGACCCTCTCCTGGCCACCGGCGCCTCCATGGAAGTTACCCTGCAAAAACTGCAGGAAGAAGGCGGCATGCCCACCCACATCCACATGGTCTGCCCCATCGCCAGCCGCTACGCCGTGGACCAGTTGAGCCAGAAACTGGACCACAACTACACCCTGTGGGTAGCTGCCATTGACGAAGAACTCACCAGCCACAACTACATCATCCCCGGCATGGGAGATGCCGGAGACCTGGCTTTTGGTGAGAAGCTGTAATCCTTACTCGCAGATGAGCGTGGCAGAGGTGCAGTCTACAACCTTGACGGTGGTGTAGCTGCCCTTGCTCCGGCCCGCAGCGGGAAATACGCACATCATATTGTTGGAAGCGCGGCCGCAGAGCATGCCCGGGTCCCGCTTGGACGGACCTTCTACCAGCACTTCCAGTTCCTTTCCTATCTGGGCGCGGTAGCGCTCCAGGGACTTGCGGTTCTGCAGGTCGATGATCTCTGAAAGCCGGCGGTTCTTGACATTGGCCGGGACGTCGTCCTGCATGGTGCGGTTGGCCAGGGTGCCGGGGCGGTCCGAGTAAGCGAACATGAAGGCCCAGTCAAAGCCCACCTGGTCCATGAGGGAGACCGTATCGGCATGGTCCTGCTCCGTTTCCGTGCAGAATCCGGCAATCACGTCCGTGGTGAGGCCGCAGTCCGGCATCACTTCGCGGATCTTGGCCACGCGCTCCAGGTACCACTCACGGTCGTACTTGCGGCGCATCAGGGCCAGCATGCGGCTGCTGCCGCTCTGGACGGGCAGATGGATGTGCTTGCAGATATTGGGATGGGCGGCCATGGTGTAGATAACCTCGTCCGAAATGTCCTTGGGATGGGAGGTGGCAAAGCGTACGCGAAGGTCCGGGGCGATGGCGGCCACCCGCTCCAGCAGGTTGGCAAAGGTCACGGTCTCGATCTCGCTCTTCCACAGGTAGCTGTCCACGTTCTGGCCCAGCAGCGTCACCTCCTTGTAACCCTTCTGGTACACGTCGCAGGCTTCGCGCACGATGGAGTGGGCGTCGCGGGAACGCTCGGCTCCGCGGGTATAGGGCACCACGCAGTAGGAGCAGACGTTGTTGCAGCCGCGCATGATGGAGATAAAGGCCGATATGCCATTGCGGTCCGTGCGGACGGGGGTGATATCGGCGTACGTCTCGTCGCGGGAGAGGAGGACGTCGATCTGGGGAGCGTCGGGGCGGACGGCTTCCAGCAGGCGGGGCAGGGAGCGATAGGCATCCGGTCCCACCACCAGGTCTACCTTGTGGGTATCCAGGAGTTTGTCCTTGAGTCTTTCGGCCATGCAGCCCACGATGCCCACGATGAGGCCGGGGCGGGAGGCGCGCAGCTGGTGGAACACTTCAATGCGGCCCCAGATGCGCTGCTCGGCGTTATCGCGGATGCTGCAGGTGTTGGCAATCACCAGGTCTGCCTCTTCCATTTTTTCTGTTCTGGAGTAGCCGGCGCGCTCCAATATGGAGAAGATAACTTCGGTGTCATTTACGTTCATCTGACACCCGTAGGTCTCTATGTATGCTCTTTTTTTCATCGGGTGCAAAGATACGAAAAAAATCACTACCTTTGTGTTTATGAAAGTGATTCGTCAAATCGGCATCTTTCTTGTAGCAGCCGTCA
>CAMVJR010000130.1 GCA_947167855.1 uncultured Bacteroidales bacterium | reverse complement strand
AGGAACAGGCGGGTGCGCATTTCCCAGCGCACCACGTTGCACCACTGGTTGCACAGGATGGGGAGGTCTCTCCAGGAGTGGACCCAGCCCTTATAGGTGTTCCAGATAATGGTTTCGGAGGTGGGACGCACAATGAGTTCCTCTTCCAGCTTGGCCTCCGGATCCACCACGATGCCATTGCCATTAGGGTCGTTCATGAGGCGGTGGTGGGTTACCACGGCGCATTCCTTGGCAAAGCCGGCTACATGTTCGGCCTCACGGCTGAAGAAACTCTTGGGGATGAACAGGGGGAAGTAGGCGTTCTTTACGCCGGTCTCCTTGAACATGCCGTCCAGGATGCCCTGCATCTTCTCCCAAATGGCATAGCCATAGGGTTTGATGACCATGCAGCCGCGTACGGCGGACTGCTCGGCCAGGTCTGCTTTTACTACCAGGTCATTGTACCACTGGGAATAGTTTTCTTCCCTTTTGGTTACCTCTTTTGCCATAATCTTATTTGCTTTTTTATGTATTTGTGCTTAATATTGTTGCCCCAAAACGGGGATGCAGGTACAAAAATTGCATAAATCCCCGATAAGGCCGGTTTTTTACCGGCACAAAGATACTGATTTTTATTTGATAATAGGAGGTAAAGATGATGAAAAAGCGTATCCTGGCAGGCACTTTGATGCTCCTTGCCGCCCTTTCATGCTCTACCACAAGCCGTCTTCAGAGCCAGGCTTTTGACGACGGCATCTACTCCCGTCCTTCCGTTGTGGCCCAGCAACCGGCCCCGACCAATGAAGAACTGGACAACCTGCTGGCCGATTCCCACTCCTCCGAGGCTTATATCCTTAGCGCCGGAGACACCCTTGTGATTCCGGCAGGTAAGAACATCCGTTTCTCCCTCAACGACAATACCGTAACGGTTTGGGATACCCCGTCCTGGGCCTGGAACTATTCCTGGTCCTTCCGGCCGTGGTATATGAGAGATTATTACTGGTCGTATTACAATCCCTGGTACTACGATTCCTGGTATTACGGTTCCTGGGGCCGATACAGTTTCTACGACCCCTGGTACTGGGATCCCTGGTATTTTGATGCCTGGCATTGGGGCCCTTCCTACTACCCGTACAGCTACTACCACCATTATGGCTACTACGGCTGGTACAGGCCCTGGTACAGCTATTACGACTACGACTACTGGTACTGGCACCGCAATTATCCCGGATATTACGCTGGGTATTATTACCCTTATCACTGGGGTGGCGGCGCCCGTATCCACCGCAGCCAGGCGGCTCACCTGGGTCACCGGGAGGGTAACTTCTCGGCCCGCGGCGCCGCTTCCCACAGCAGCTTTGCCCGCAGCTCCTCTGCCTCGCGCAGCAGCGTTCCCCGCACCAAGGCTTCGGCGGGCACCCGCAGCCGCAGCTCATCGGTCCGTTCCGGTGCCACCACACGCTCCTCCAGCGTGTCCAGGGCTCCTTCCACGGTAACGCGCTCCTCCTCTGCCGGCACTTCCACGCGCTCTTCGGCCGCTACTTCCTCCGGCTCCGCTTCCCGCCGCTCGTCCGCTAGTTCTTCCAACTATCGTTCGGCCGGCAGCAGCACCCGCAGCAGTAGCAGTATGCGCAGCAGCAGTAGCAGCAGTAACATCCGTTCTTCCGGTGGCAGCACGGATGTACGCTCCTCTTCCGGAGCTTCCAGCTACCGCTCTTCCGGCAGCAGCGTCCGCTCCTCTTCCAGCAGCAGTAGCAGCACCCGTTCTTCCGGTGGCAGCTATTCCGGTGGCGGTTCTACCCGTTCCTCGGGTGGCGGTTATTCCGGAGGCGGCTCTTCCGGTGGTGGATCTTCCCGTCGCCGTTAGGCAATTAATCTAGACAGTTATGAAAAAAGTCATATGTTTTGTCCTGGGCGCCACCCTGGCCGTGGCCGCCGGGGCCCAAACCTGGCAGGATGCCCTGCTGTTTTCTGAGAACAACTATTCCGGAACGGCCCGTGGAGTAGGTATGGGCAATGCCCTTACCGCCATTGGCGGAGACGCCGGCTCCCTCACCTTCAACCCGGCCGGTTCGGCGGTGGCCTCGTATTCCCAGTTTGAGATTACGCCCGGCCTCACCTTCTCCCTGGCCCAGGTGGGCGCAGTGGACGGCATGTCCCTCATGGCCGACAAGCGCAATACGTTCTACGGCTCTGCCAAGCTGCCCAACGTGGGCTTCATCCTCAATATGGATACCGGCCGCCGGTCGGGCCTCAAGAGAATGGCCTTCGGCTTTGTGGTCAACTCCACCAATAACTTCACCGGACGCTTCAACGCCTCCGGCGTCAACGACGACAATTCCTACGCCGCTTCGCTGGCATCTTCGGCCGATGGATTCGCCTCCAATGTCCTGGCCAACGAAGACTGGTACTACAGCGGAGATCCTTCCCGCATGCCCGCCTGGGTAGATATGACCGGTTACCGTGCCGGCATGTTCAACGGCGTAGCAGGCCGTGACGGAGCCTATGTAGCCCTGACGGAAATCATCGACTCGGAAGGAAATTTCCGCCTGGCCGGCCCCATTTTCCAGGAGTATGGCCAGCAGACCCGCGGCAGCAAGCACGACATCCTGCTCAACTACGCCATGAACTTCTCCGACAAGTTCTACATTGGCGCCAACCTGGGTGTGACCGTGCTGCGGTATGCCCTCTCCGAGTACTGGAGCGAAAAACCTGACAATCCGGCCGATTTCCCCATCATCCAGTATTCAGACGGTACCACCGCCCAGTTTGAGTCGCTTCGCATGAAGCGCAACTACCGCATGGAAGGCAATGGCGTCTATTTCAAGATCGGTGCTCTGTGGCGTCCGGTGGGCGGCCTCCGCATTGGCGCTGCCATCCAGACCCCTACCATGCTCAACCTCCGGGAGCGTTACGGCTATTCCGGTGAGGTGGTCCTTTCGGGCCGATATGGCGGATCGGCCAGCAGCCCCGAGGACGACTGGATCTACGCCCTGCGCACTCCTTTCCGTGCCAATCTGGGTGTAGCCTATTCCGCTGGCAATGTGCTCGTTGTCAGTGCAGACTATGAGTATGTCAATTATGCATCGGCCGCGTTCCGCTCGCGCACCTCTGAATATGAGTATGCCGTCGGTTCCTTCTCGGATGTGAACCAGGATATCAAAGATTTCCTGGGCGCCAGTCATCAGCTGCGCGTGGGTATGGAGGTGAAGGTAGCTCCCGCCGTGGCCCTGCGTGCCGGTTACAACCTCCTCACCAACGGAGAAAGGAGCGCCACGCTCCTCAAGCACAACCTGTCCCTGGGTGCCGGTTTCGCCTTTGGCAGTTTCTTCCTGGATGCCGCCGTGCGGGCCCGCTTTGTTCCCACGGATTATGTGATCCCTTATTACTATTACTACGCCCCCAATGCCAGCCAGTTCTACAACAAAGTAGTGGATGACAGTGTCCTTACCCCCGAGGTGGCCATCAAGAGCACCATGCTGGATGCCCTGGTTACGGTAGGTTGGCGGTTCTGATTTCTGCCATTTTGTCAGCCCCGCTGACTTGGCACGAAGTTCGATAATTACTTGGCGTCGCTCACAACGAGTGGCGCCAAATTTTTATACGGAAACAAATAAAAAACTTGAATACTATGGGTAAGATTATCGGAATTGACCTGGGAACTACTAATTCCTGCGTCGCAGTGATGGAAGGCAACCAGCCTACCGTCATCATCAACAACGAGGGGCAGCGCACTACCCCCTCCGTGGTAGCTTTCACCGATGGTGGAGAGCGTAAGATTGGCTCCCCGGCAAAGCGTCAGGCTATCACCAACCCCAATAATACCGTTTTCTCCATCAAACGTTTCATGGGTGAGACCTACGACCAGGTGAACACCGAAGTGAACCGCGTCCCCTACAAGGTGGTCCGTGGAGAGAACAACACCCCCCGCGTGGACATCAGCGGTAAGCTCTATACTCCTCAGGAGATTTCGGCCATGATCCTTCAGAAGATGAAGAAGACCGCCGAGGAATACCTCCGCCAGGAAGTGACCGAGGCCGTGATCACTGTCCCCGCCTACTTCTCCGACTCTCAGCGTCAGGCCACCAAGGAGGCCGGCCGCATCGCGGGTCTGGATGTGAAGCGTATCATCAACGAGCCCACCGCCGCTGCCCTAGCCTATGGTCTGGACAAGAAGGATAAGGATATGAAGGTGGCCGTGTACGACCTCGGTGGCGGTACCTTCGATATCTCCATCCTGCAGCTGGGTGACGGCGTCTTTGAGGTGCTGTCCACCAACGGTGACACCCACCTCGGAGGTGACGACTTTGACCAGGTCATCATTGACTGGCTGGCCTCTGAGTTTGCAGCCGAAAATGGCGGTCTGGACCTCAAGAAAGACCCCATGGCCCTGCAGCGTCTGAAGGAAGCCGCCGAGAAGGCCAAGATCGAGCTGTCCAGCCAGACTTCCACGGAAATTAACCTGCCGTACATCATGCCGGTAGACGGTGTTCCCAAGCACCTGGCCAAAACCCTTACCCGTGCCAAGTTCGAACAGCTCTCCGACGCCCTGTTCCAGCGTTCCATCGGCCCTTGCAAGCAGGCACTGGCAGATGCACACCTCAATCCTTCCGACATTGACGAGGTGCTGCTGGTAGGTGGTTCCACCCGTATCCCTTACGTGCAGGAGCTGGTGAAGAACTTCTTCGGCAAGGAGCCCAACAAGAGCGTGAACCCCGACGAGGTGGTGGCCATCGGCGCCTCCATCCAGGGCGGTGTGCTGGCAGGTGACGTGAAGGACGTGCTTCTTCTGGATGTTACTCCGCTGAGCCTGGGTATCGAAACCCT
>CAMVJR010000129.1 GCA_947167855.1 uncultured Bacteroidales bacterium | reverse complement strand
GGGCCTGTCCCACAAGGCGGTCACCGGCAAAATACGGGTGGCAGTGGGATTCCAGGAAGCCGGGATAGACAAAGTTGTTGCCATAGTCCAGCACTTTGGCATCGGCCCCGGCTATTTTTTTAGCCTCTTCGGCGTTGCCGATATAGGAGAAAACGCCATCTTTTACTACTGCGGCCTTGGCAAAGGGCCTCTTTTCATCAACCGTGATGATGTTGCCAAGAATGAGAGTGTGTTTCATAATCTGAATTTATTCTTGAGAAGCTTCTTTAACATAGCATGCAACCAGGCCGTAAGTGATGGTGGGCCTGATCCATATTTCCACCATCATATAGGTGGTGTATTCATCCGCAGGCTCTATGAGAATGTCCAAATTATAGAGCAGTGCTATGAGCAAGTCCACAATGAATATCATCCACAGATTGGCCTTGGAGTATGTTTTCCAATCCTTGCGGGCATAAAAATATGTGAGCATAACAAGCAGCGTCACAGACAGTGTAAGGCACGCAAGATGGAGCGGGAAATTGGCCAGCGGCGGAGCAAAAAGGATGTCCCTAAGCAGAACCGTTACGCCAATATTCAGGGTGCACCAATAATTGAACTGTTTGGTTGTAATGCCCCACTTGAAAAAATACATCCACATCATCACCAGGCAGGCGATGTAGAAGATGTTGAGAACCAGCTCAGGCCAGGTTGCCTTCAGGCCAAGTGTGATTACTCCGTAAATCATCATTACCACGGAGATGACGGCGGCCAGGGCGGTAATCACTATGTTTACCGCGTCCGACTTCTTTTTGAATCTGACTTCCATAAATATCAAGATTTTATTATTCTTCAGTAATGATATGAAGGTCACGCTGAGGGAACGGGATGGTGATTCCGTTCTCATTCAGTGTCTTGTAAACCACCTCCTTGCATTTTTCAACGTAACGTATGCGTTCCGGCTGCAGCACATACTGCTTCACCATAACGTCCACGCTGCTGTCTGTAAAGTCTCCGAAACGTACCTGTATGCCGTAGGTAGGCTCCACAACATCACGGCCATAGGTATCTTTGTCTTTCATCACTTCCAATCCTTTCACCAGAGCCTCGCGCACCCTCTCGAAATCGGTGCCGTAGGCTACTCCAACATGGATAGTGGTCAGTTCATAGCCATTGTTTCTGGTGAGGTTGGTGAAGTTCTTGCTAAACAAGGATGAGTTCAGGAAAGCCACATTGGTGCCGTCGATGGTCTCCACCATTGTAGTCTGGTAATTGATATCCGTCACCTTGCCCCTGATGCCGTCGCATACAATCCAGTCCCCTACTCTCAGGCGGCCTCCCATCAGCTGGATACCGTAGACGAAGTTGTTGATGATATCCTTTAGTGCAAGGCCGATACCTGCCGACAGACCGCCGGCAACAAGCCCCAGGGAGCCTGTAGGGATATTCAGCGTAACAATGAAAAGGTCTATGTATATAAACCAAATGAAAACGCTTATGAGGCTGTCCCCCAGTGACAGGTTGATTTCATTGCTCCGCACGTTCTTCCTCTTGTTCTTGCGGAGGAAGCGCTTGTACTGGGAAATCTGCCACACAGTATGGATTGCCTTGTTTGCATAACGGAAGACCACAAACATTCCCCCAAGGAATATGATGCTGTATAGTGATACCCGGAACTCTCCCTGACGAAGGAAGGGCTCCTCAAAAATGGTACGGTACAGATCCTTGAATTCAAAGATGTCCAGAGCCCAATATAGGCAGGCCGGAATTGAGAACAGCATCATGAGCGGGATCAGCACTTCCCTGATGAGATCATAGAACCATGTAGCGGAGAACAGCAGCTGTTCCTTGGCTTCCCCTGACACATAGTTGATCTTTGATTTATAGGCCGATAATCTCTTGTTCAGACGTTTTTCCTTATACAGGAGAGTAAGGTCCCAGACAGATGCGATTGCAAGGATGAGTGCAAGCTGGAAGTACCACCATACCAGGATGATAAGCGCCAGGAAGATGTAACCGGCCCAGCCTATGAACATTGCTGCTACCGTTACGCCAAGCGATACCCAGCCTATCACGGTATCTGTGCGGTCCTGCTTTTTGCTCCGCCTGAGATTTGCAATCAACTGCCAGAGGGCCATTACAAGGAGAAGCGGCGGCAGGAAGAAATTGAGGAACGCATTGGGAACAAAAAGCACCCGGCAGCTTATCACGAAGATGGCCGTGAAAATGGTAGGCAGGTACATCCTCATTCCGCTTTTCAGTTTTTCGGGCTTGATACGGATGAGAAGCGCCGCGGTAATGGCCATCAGCAGCCAGAAGAAGGTGTGCATAATGAAGATCCCCTTGCGCGCGATGTCATCCGAGGTGCTCTCGTAACTGAGTATTATGAAAAACACACTGGCGAGAAGAAGTGCCAGATAACGCTTCTGTTCCCGTGCAACGTGTTCTCCGACGGGTTTTATAAACTTGTAGACCGGGAGGAGGATCAGTGCGCACAATACCCACAGGACAATGAAAGCGAACAGGTATATGAGCAGCCAGGAGGCCTTTACCGTGTTTGTGAGCTGGATGTCGTTGGAAATCTGCTTCTCACTATAGTCAACATCTTCACTGTTAAGCACTTTCTTGAAGAAAGAGAAGCTATATTTCTCCCCCAGGGCTCTCCGGACATCGGCCCAGTATTCTCCGGGATTGGAGAGGATGGCTCCCCAGGGAGTCTGGCCCATTACAAATACCTTTTCTTCCAGGATGCCGTAGTAATCCCTGGCATAGGCGTTGGATTCGTCCATCCTTAGGCGTGCCTCCCGGTAATGGGTGCTGTCGGCCATTACCTGCTCACGAGTTTCGGCATACATTTTCAGGAACTCGGAGGCATACAGTATGCAGGAATCTCGGTCTGCCTGGCCGGCTTCGCTCAAGATGAAGGCGGGAACCTTTTTTTCGGTGTCTGCAGTGTCCAGGCCGGCGTTCATGGCAAGGACGGCCTCCACTTGTTCGTGAAGTTCCTGCTGCAGGAGACTTTCATTCTGCATCAGGTGGACATCCAGGGTATCGTTGTGGTAGGCAAGACTGTCCGGCACAACTTCCAGATCCCGGAGCTCCGGAGGAAGACGCCGGAGAGACTCAATCAGGCGGGCATAGCGTTTTATTTCCACATCCAGCGATGATACTATACGGTCATAGGGTGTGCGGTTCCTGTTGAAGTCATTGTATTCCTGAGACACCTTCTCCAGTGCATAACTGATGTCAAAGGTGTATTCCTGTTTCTGGGAATACAGCATCAGGGAGAGGTCGTTGCACTTCTTGACAATCCCCACCATGCGCTGATGCTGGTCTGCATTCTTCTTTTGCAGGCGTTCCTGGGTTTTCCCTTTATGCAGATAGTCATGATACAGTTCACGGCGCAGGTTGGAAAGGGTTGCATCCAGATCCATCCCCGTAAAAACGGCCATTGCCGGCACTGCAACAAGAAATGCGGCAAGTATAGTGAAAAGGCTCCGTTTTCTCATTTTTATGATTTTTTGTGGGATTCACAAATATAGTAAAAAACGGAGATATTCCACAAGCTACTTCATATTCTCTTTGAAGAAGGCTTAAATCATGAGTCCACTTTAAAGCCATACGAACTGGGACACTTTACCATTTCAAACAGCCAAGAGGAATGATTTTCACTCCGTCCTGGCGGGTGTAGGCCATTGTACCGCCGGTGAGGACGATGAGCTGGTCGGGTTCACGGATGGGAACCTGTTTTTCAGTGAGGTTATGTTCGCGGATAAGCTGGACTATTTCCTTAAGATGGGCGGCACCTTCTTCAATCTCCTGGCTGCCAAGTTTGCATTCTACGAGGGCGTAGCGGCCGTCGCCAAGGTGGAGGACCAAGTCGGATTCCAGGCCGTAACGGTCGTGATAGTAAGACAGTTCACCGCCGAGGTTCTGGGAGTAGGCTCTGAGGTCCCTTGCGCACATATTTTCGAAGATGAAGCCGAAGGTCTTCAGCTGGGTCTGCAGGGACTCGGGAGTGGCTCCGAGGGCTGCAACGGCGATGGACGGGTCTGTGAATTCTCGCTTGAGGCCGCTGCGGATAGCACTCTTGTTGCGGATGGGCGGGCACCAGGCTTCCAGGTCATTGATGACAAAGAGCTTGTTGAACGCGCCCACGTAGTCGTCAAAGGTGTCCATAGAGAGGTTATATTCCTCCGAGGCCACGAGGTCTGCGCACATCGTGGATTTCTTTGCAAGGGTGGAAATATTCCTGGACCAGGCTCGGAGAATCATCCGGGCGGTTCGCTCGTCTCGCCGGACACCGTCCACGCGGGAGATATCGTCGGCGCAAAGGGTGCCTATGTATTCTGCGGCAGTGAGGAGTTTTGCTTTGGGCGTTCTGGCATACAAGGATGCTGGCCATCCGCCGCGGCAGGCCAGAAAGATAAGGTCTTCCACGGACAGCGGAGAATGTGCGCCGTCTATGGAGTAGTCCGGATTGTAGAAGAGTTCCCGCAGGGAGACCTCTCCGCTGGATTCCTTGGATTCCCAGAGGCTCATGGGAAACATCTTCATCCGGGCGATGCGTCCGGTGCCGCTGTGCTTGATTTTCTTTTTGTCCACGATGGTGGAGCCGGTGAGGATGTAGAGGCCTACGTCGGAACGGCTGTCAACGGTGTCGCGCACAGCATCCCACAGGTTGGGGGCATCCTGCCATTCGTCGATGAGCCGGGGATTCTCTCCGCGCAGCAGCAGCGAGGGTTTGGTGGCGGCGGTGGCCAGATATTCGGCCGCATTGTCCGTGTCCTGCATCTTGATGATGCTCTTTGCCTGCTGGGAGGCTGTCGTTGTCTTGCCACACCATTTGGGCCCTTCCACGAGTACGGCTCCGAAGGCCTCCAGACGGTCCGACAGCATTACGTCGGCGGCTCTTTCAAGATATTCCATTTCAAATCAAGTTATTTCCGAGCGTAAAGAT
>CAMVJR010000128.1 GCA_947167855.1 uncultured Bacteroidales bacterium | reverse complement strand
AGAACAATATGAAAAAGGTAAGATCACTGTTCTTGCTCGTTGTATGGGGAGGCGTCCTGCTGGGAACCCAGTCCTGTTCCAAGGACTTGATGGGGATGCTCGTAGGCGCTCCCAACCCCAAGCCCACGGCGGGAGTCATCCCGGGTGGAGATCCGTTCAACCCCGATCCGCCCACTCCGCCCACCCCTCCGTCGGACCCTTGGGACGCGATTGTGAATAACCCCGACCGCCTGGCGCGTATCGGCCAGACTCCTATTATCGAAATCTATTATACGGAGTACACCAAGGAGTCGCTCTTCCCCTCCATTGACGAAGTCCGCAACTTTACCCACGTCAACATTGGCCACGTACGTTTCCGGGACAAGGACAACGGTGTGGGCGTGGAGATTGATGCCAAGACCATTCCGCTGGTGAGAAAGTTTGTGGCCTACAAGGACCTGTATCCCGAACTTAAGGTCAAGCTGCAGATGGGTGGCTGGGGCAAGAATGCCGACGGCTGGTCCCAGATGGCCCGGGACGAGGAAAAGCGGCATGCCTTTGTGGCGGAATGCGTCCAGATTTGCGAAGATTACGGCGTAGACGGCTTTGACATTGACTGGGAATATCCCACCTATGCCGCCAAGGACGGAGACCACGTGAACGGGGCCGATCCTTCCGACTATGCCAACTTTGTGACCCTTTTCCGGGAGATGCGTGAGGCCATGCCGGACAAGATCCTCTCCTATGCGGCGCCGGACAACGGAAAGTACACGGACAACGTGAGTGTGTTGGCGTATGCCGACTATGTTAATGTGATGACCTACGATGAGGGCAACCCGCCGTACCACAATTCTCCGCTGTATCCCGGCAGCAGCATTGTCCAGGGCCGAAGTGCCTCCCAGGCCATTGATGATACCTTCCATGGCAAGCAGGGCATTCCTTACCAGATGATGAACTTTGGCGTGGCTTTCTACGGCCATGGTGATGGCTACAAGAAGACGGTGGGGAACCGTTACCCGTCTTCTGTGGACTACAGCAAGCTGGAGGATATCTTCTTCCATGACACCTGCGACGGAATGGATGTCAAGGGCGTGAACTACCGCATCTGGGACGACGTGGCCAAGGTCCCGTACCTGGGCGACGCCATGGGCAAGATGTACGCCAGCTACGAGGACATAGAATCCGTTAACGCCAAGGTGGACTTTGCCAAGTCCCGCAATATGCTGGGCGTCATGATCTGGGAGTACCGTCACGACAACGACCTGGGAACCCTGCGTCACGCCGTGAAGCACGCCATGGAAGGCAATCCCGATCCTCCGGGCCGATGGGAGCGTCCGGACGAGGATAAACCCATTGAGAACCTGCCGGTCATGGGCAAGCATACCAAGTATGTGCTGCAAAGCGGCAGTGGCGAGAGAATGGAGGAACTCTCCGGCCTGTGCCTGAGCAAAGACGGTGATTTCCTTTGGGGCATCCACGACAAGGGAACCCTGTATAAGATTTACTTCGACGGCACCTTCACGAAGCATTGGTATCACGACGCCGACTTTGAGGGTATCACCATCAACCCGGCCACCGGAGACCTGTATATTGGACTGGAAAGTACATCCAAGTCCGGCTATAAGGTGCCGGCCCCGGGCTATAACTCCAAGACGGACCTGCCGTTTGTGGTAGAAGGCGCTGCCAGCATGGGCAATTCCGGTGTGGAGGGCATTACCTGGTATAAGGGAGACCTGTACCTGGGTGCACAGACCGGCGCTACGCTGTTCCGTTACACGCTGGACGGCCAGAAGATCATGAAGAAGAGCCTGCGTGAGGTAACCCCCAACATCTCCGAGATCGCAGACCTCTGCTACGATCCCGTGAGCGATTACCTGTGGGTTATTGACTCCAACAGCAACAAGGACAAGCCGCAGTATTTGCCCTATACGCTGTTTCTCTTTAACGGAGACGCCACCAAGCTCCTGGCCACTTACTACGTGGGCGATTTTGCCAACTGGAACCCGGAAGCTGTCTGCGTAGACCGTGCACACAATTGCATCTGGATTGGCGACGACTGCGACTCCGGCAATCCTTCATGGCTCCACAAAGTAGAATTCAGCAACCTATAGTCCTTACCTTTAATACAAGAAAAGCCGGCTCCGTACAAGGAACCGGCTTTCTTTTTAGTCTCTCTGAACCTTATTTCTTTTTGGTGATCAGAAGCAGGCCGATGATGGTGAAGGCGGCGTTCATCAGGAGCAGCTCGTAGCTGAAGTGATAGCCGTTGAACCAGGCTTCGGAATGGCGGTCCAGCACCAGGCACAGGATGGGGGACACAATGGCCACCACGGGGACCCAGCGGTCTTTGACGGTGTTCTTGAAGCACATGCCAAAGGTGAACAGGCCCAGCAGGGGACCATAGGTGTAGCTGGCCAGACGGTACACGGCGTCAATGACGCTGGTGTTGTTGAGGGCGTTGAACACAATGATGGTCACGGCCATGAGCACGGCCATGCCGCTGTGGATCCAGGCGCGCTTGCTGTCCTTTCCACCCAGGATATCAATGGTGAAGGAGGTGGTAAGGGAGGTGAGGGCGCTGCCGCCGGCCGGGAAACCGGCCATCACCAGACCCACCAGGAAGAGAACGCCCACAATCTTGGGCAGGCCGCCGTTCCAGGCAACCTCCGGGAACAGCTGGTCACCACGGGCCGTAATGCCGTGCAGGCCGGCATACTGGTACAGAGCCACGCCCAGGAAGAGGAAGAGCGAGATCATCACCGCCTGCAGCAGGATGGACACCATCAGGTTCTTCTGGGAGTCCTTCACGTTCTTGCAGGCCAGCGTGCGCTGCATCATGTCCTGATCCAGGCCCGTCATGGCAATCACGGTGAACATACCGCCCAGCAGCTGCTTCCAGAAGTACTGCGGGTGGTTCACGTCGTCAAAATGGAAGACTTTCATGTAACTGGTATCCAGCTTGCCCACTTCCTTTCCAACCAGGAACAGGGTAAGGCCCACGGCGGCCAGCATGCACAGCGTCTTGAAGATATCCATGCCGATCACGGCCTTGACGCCTCCGCGCACGGTATACAGCCATACCAGCAGCACGCTAAGCACAACCGTAATCCAGAACGGTACGCCAATGGGGCCCAGGAGCAGCAGCTGCAGCGTGGCGCACACCAGGAAAAGGCGGGCCGATGCTCCCAGAATCTTGGAAATGAAGAAGAACCAGGCACCTGTCTTATGGGCAGACATTCCAAAACGCTTGTCCAGGTACTCGTACACGGAAACCACGTTGAGCTTGAAGTACAACGGGCACAGCACAAAGGCAATCACCAGATAGCCCAGGAAGAAGCCCAGAACCATCTGGAGATACCCAAACTGGGACACGTCCACCATTCCGGGAACCGACACAAAGGTTACACCGGACAAACAGGACCCAATCATGGCGATGGCTACTTTCCACCAGGCCGTTGACCGGGTTGCATAGAAATCCTTGTTGTTTTTTGCCATTTTATTTGTTTGATTTTAGCTCTTCCTTGAATGCGCGGCCCACGGGTAGGGGTTCCTGTATCCCCATTAATTTGATGGCCGACGCCGTGCGCCTCTCGATACGCCAGGCGGGTACGATATAAGAGCGATGGATGCGCACAAACTTGCCTTCCGGGAGCATTTCCATCACGTTTTTGAGCGGAATCTGCGAGACCACGTCTTCCCGGTGGTCCAGGTGGAAGCAAGCGTAATTATTTCTGCCTTCGATGAATTGGATGGCCGTAAGGGGAAGGTGCACTGTACGGTATCCGGCTTTTACTTGAATTTCGTCTCCGCCTGTGTCTACAAAAGCTTCGGCCTTGCGGCTGTCCAGAGCGTTCTTGGCCTTTTCGCGGGTTTCTTCCTGGTCTTTTTCAGTGGAGAGTTCCTTGTTCCGGCTCATCAGCGCCCCCTCCGGGAGACTGGCCGAAACCACTGCGATGAGCAGGATCCACATGGCCCGCTGGTGCAGTTTAAGGCTGCCGAACGTGTCTCCGGGACTGGTAAAATTAACGGGGGTGAGGGTCATCAGGAAGGTGACCACGCCAATGACAAAGAGGGAACCAACGGCCAGTATAATGCCCTGCCGGTCCTGTACCAAAAGGGGACCCACCCCCTTCCGGCACATGAACCAGACTCCTTCCAGCCAGGCCAGGTATCCAAACACGTAGTCCGGATGCCATTGCAGCCATTCGCTGGTAGGAAACAGGAACATCATCCCCGGCACCACGAGGACGCAGAAGATGATGTCCCATGCTAACAGGCGGTTCTTCACGGTCTAAAGATCGTAAGAGGCGAATTCGATATCCTTGGGAGCGCGGGCCTTCAGATCCGGGTTCTTGTAGGCTCTCTCCAGGAAGGTCTTCATGTCATTGACCTTGCCCTGACGGGCGGCGATAATGGCCTTGAGGTACCAGACCTTGGGATCTCCGCAGTGGGCAGAGCTCATGGCCTTGTCCAGCTGGTCCGTGAGGATGTAGGCCAGGACGGTGTTGTGGCAGCAGCCATCCACGTCCTTGAGCACACGGGCGGCCTCTTCGTACTCACCGGTGAGGATGAGCACAATGCCCAGGTTCTTCTTGGCCTCGGGGGTGCCGGCCTTGCGGAAGCACTGTTCGGCCTGTACGAGGTCTTCCTTGTGGAGGGCCAGGACACCCTTGGCGTTGATGACGTCAGGGTCGGCGGCGTTGAGCTCGGCTATGCCGGCTTCGGCCTTGGCATCCTTGCCTTCGTTCAGGTACAGGGCCACCAGGTTGTACTGGGCGCGCTGGGAGTCAAAGCGCTCGATGGCCTTGCGGTAGATGCTTTCCTTCTGGTCGCTGTCCTGGGCCACGGAGGCTACACGGAGGAGGGCTTCCTCGTCCAGGATGGTCTCATTGTTCTTGAGGATGTCCAGGAGTTCTTCGTTGGTGTAGTTCTTGGTTTCCACGTTGGCGATGAGGCGGGCGCGGCGGAGTTCCGGCAGAACCTCACCCTTGAGGGCGGTGAACACCTGGGACATGTTGCGGATTTCGTT
>CAMVJR010000127.1 GCA_947167855.1 uncultured Bacteroidales bacterium | reverse complement strand
CGCTCGCACTTGGAGCCCGGAGGCGGGCTCAGCTTCACGTGCGTGGGGAAGGTGGCACCACCCAGACCCACGACGCCGCCCAGCTTGATCTTCTCCACGATGGCCTTGGGGTCATCGGGGATGGCTGTAATGAGGGTGTCGGTGGTATCGATGCCTTCGGCCCATTCGTCTCCCTCAACCGCAATCTCAATGTGAGTGCTGGCGCGGCCGGCCAGATCGGCCCTGGGGGCGATGGACTTGACGGTGCCGCTCACGGAGGAGTGGATGAAGGCGCCCACGAATCCGCCGGGCTCAGCAATTACCTGGCCCACTTTGACCTTGTCTCCCACGGCCACGCAGGGCACGGAGGGAGCACCGATGTGCTGGGCCACGGAAATGTATACGGTGGGGGCAATGGGAAGCGGGGTAATGGGGCATTCCCGGGAGATCTTGTTGTCGTGCGGATGGACTCCACCCAGAGAGAATGTATGCTTACTCATTTGCGGCCTCCTTTTTAGCAGCCTCGGCTGCCTCTTTAGCTTTCTGCTGGCGCTGTTTGATGCGCTCCTTGATGGCCTCCTTGTCCAGAGGCTTGGGGAAGTTCACGCCGTGGATGGCGCCGGTGGGGCACATGGCCTCGCACTCGCGGCAGAGTTTGCACTTGGCGGGGTCAATGTAAGCCACATTGCCTTCTACGGTGATGGCTTCGTGGGTGCAGGTCTTGGCGCAGATGCCGCAGCCGATGCAGGCGCTGGCGCAAGCCTTCTTGGCCACGGGGCCCTTGTCCTTGTTGATGCAGCTCACGTACATGCGCATGCCGCGGGGACCCTGGGGCCGGAGCTCGATGACGCGCTTGGGGCAGGCCTTGACGCAGGAGCCGCAGGCGGTGCACTTGGATTCATCCACCACCGGCAGGCCGGTAACGGGATCCATGGAGAGAGCCCCAAACTGGCAGGCGTTCACGCAGTCTCCGCAGCCCAGGCAGCCAAAGGAGCAGCCCGTGTCTCCGGTGTACAGGAGCGATTTGACGTAGCAGGAGGGATAGCCGTCGTACTCGTTTACCTTGGGACGGGCCTCGCAGTTACCGTTGCAGCGGACCACAGCCACCATGGGGGCCTTGGCCGTTACCTCGTAACCCAGGATGGCCGCCACCTTGGCCATGGTGTCGTTACCGCCCACCGGACAGAAGTTGTTGTCCAGGTTGGGGGCCTTCACCGCAGCTTCGGCAAACGCGCGGCAGCCGGCAAAGCCGCAGCCGCCGCAGTTGGCGCCCGGCATCACCTTCTCCACCTCATCGATGCGGGGATCCTCTTCTACCTTGAACTTCTGGGCCACCAGATACAGCACCAGGGCAAGCACAAGGCCTAAGACGGTCACCACCGCAACAGTCCAGATGATAATGTTTACCATAGTTATCCTTTTATTGTAAATATATATTCGTTCTTCAGTTTATCCCTGAAAAGGTAAAGGGCCAGATAATACAGGCCGATGGCCCCCAGGCCGGAGACCGCGGCAGCCATCTCCCCCGCTCCCAGGGCCATCAGGAGCAGGACCACGCCCAGCAGCACCACCAGCGGAATGGCATAGCAGAGCCACACCGCCTTGAAGCCCATGGAGGCCTTGAGGAGCACCTCCACCTCATCTCCTACCTTGTAGAAGGCGTAAGGGTCGGTGGGGACGTCTACGGTTTTTTCGGCCAGTTCGGCCATGGTGCAGAGGCCGGCTATGTGACATTCTCCGCATGCGGCATGCTGCAGGATGGACACGGTGGTCACCTGCGGCGTGATGCGGGTAATCTTTCCTTTATGACTAATGCTTTCGGCCATCGGTCCAGGAGGTAAAAGGGTACTTAAGGCCTTCGTAACTGCTGAGCCAGGCCTGTACGGCGCCCACTTTCAGGGGCACCTTGGCGACTACGGGAATGCGGTTTTCGTCGGCCGATAACCAGAGGTGTAAATTCTCGTCTCCTTCAAAGAGGGCGCCCTTGACCACCGAGCAGGAGAGGTGCCAGGCGTTGAGCCGGCCCTTCTTGCGCACTTTGATGTTTTCCATTCCGCTGGAATGGATATAGACATCAAACACGTTGTCGTCAATGGCAAACCGCACCTTGGTGACGGCTCCGGCGTTGTAGGCTTCCGGAGGCAGGCAGCGGAAATAATACAGCAGGGAAATCAGGTCCAGGTCCCCTTTCTCAATGGGGATCTCCAGCTTCTGGGGGCCATTGTCTCCAAAGGTGACATCGGCCCGGATCAATCCTTCTTCCCAGTCGTAGTTGAAGTCGTTGGAGGCGGTGTAGCCGCCCTCGTAGGTGCTTCGGGTAAAACGCAAGGGGCGCAGGTCACAGGCCCGCACCCAGCTATGGAGTTCTTCCCTAATTTTGTAGAAACGGTCAAAGAAAGGTGCCGTCCAGGCCCTACAGTCCAGATGGAAGGCCTCCTCCCCTTTGAAAGTATCGTCGAATACCCGGAGCCGGGCGGTTCCTACTTCCGTGTTGATGGCGCCCCACTTATACATAATGGTAAGGGATACGTCTTCTCCTTCCTTGAAAGGGGCTTCCTCCTGGGCAAAGGAGAACGGGGCCGCCAGGCAGATACAAAGTATGACAATCCACCTACGCACGGGCTAGAAATCCTGCTGATCCTCGAAATTGTAATTGCCGGCGGGAGCGTCGTTGGCGGCGCTGGCCACGGGACCCTGCTGCGCGTACACGTCCAGGCTCTGGTCCGGCTCTACAAACTTGACCTGGTTGGCCTTGTACTTCATCTCAATGTCACAGACCTCACCGTTACGGTGCTTGGCAATGCAGATGTAGGCCTTTTCCTTGTCTTCCGGGTTTTCGCTCATGCCCACAAAGTCCGGACGGTGGATGAAGATGACCATATCGGCATCCTGCTCGATGGAACCGGATTCACGGAGATCGCTCAGCTGGGGTTTACCGGTACCGCCGGTACGCTGCACGGCGTTACGGGACAGCTGGGACAGGGCTATGATGGGAATGTTGAGCTCTTTGGCGGTAGCCTTGAGGGTACGGGAGATGGCGGCCACTTCCTGTTCTCGCAGGCCTCTGAGTTCCACGGGACCCTGCATGAGCTGGAGGTAGTCCACCACAATGAGGCGTACGCCCTTCTGCTTGACCAGGCGCTTGGCCTTGGTGCGGAATTCCATGATGGGAATGCCGGGGGTATCGTCTATGTACAGGGGGGCCTTGGCCAGGCGGCGGAGGGTGTCTTCCAGCTGCACCCACTCAAAGGGTTCCAGCTTGACGCCGCCCTTGATTTTTTCTCCGGAAAGGCCGCTCTCCGTGGTGATGAGACGCTTACCCAGCTGGTCTGCGCTCATTTCCAGGGAGAACACGGCTACGGGCATGTTGGCCTCAACGGCCGCATTGCGCGCAATGTTCAGGGAAAAAGCCGTCTTACCCACGGACGGACGGGCGGCCAGGATAATGAGGTCGCTCTTTTGCCAGCCCTGGGTAATGCGGTCTATGGACGGATAGCCGGAGGGAACGCCCGAGAGGCCGGTGGTGTTCTGGAGCTCTTCCAGGTTTTCCAGCACCGAGTTGATGATGGAGCCAATGTCCTGGACGTCTCTCTTTACGTTGTTCTGAATGGCCGCAAAGACCTTGGTCTGGGCGTTGTCTATGAGCTCGTCCACGTTGGTGGACTCGTCAAAGGACTGTTTCAGAATCTCGTAGGAGGCGGTGATGAGGTCTCTCTGGATGGTCTTCTGCTTGAGGATCTTGATGTAATACTCAATGTGGGCGGCGGCGGCAATGTTCTGCGACAGGCCGGCCAGCACCACGGGACCGCCGATGGCTTCCAGGTTGCCCTTGGAACGGAGCTTTTCGCTTACCGTTACCAGGTCTATGGAGACGTGCTCGTTCACCAGCTCCGACATGGCCTCGAAAATCATCCGGTGCTGCGGGTCGTAGAAGCACGACGCCGAGAGCTCCTCCATAGACTCGTCTATGGTGGCGGGCTCTACCAGCATGGCACCCAGCACGGCCTCCTCTACATCCAGGGCCTGCGGGGGTCTGTTCCCCATCAGGGTCTCCAGGTTGAGGGGCTCGGCTGCGCGGGATTTTTTTCTGGGCGTATCGGCCATTGAAATGGGCTATTATTCGAAGTCCGGGTTGATGATGATGCGGCCGCAGTGCTCGCAGATGATGAGCTTCTTGTTGGAAGCGATCTCTACGCGACGCTGGGGAGTGATGGTGTTGAAGCATCCTCCGCAGGAGTCACCGTTGTAGATACCTACCACGGCCAGGTGGTTGTGGACGCTCTCGCGGATGCGCTCGTAGGCGCTCATGGTGCGGGCGTCAATCTTGGCGGCGCATTCCTCGCGGCGGGCGCGGAGCACGGCCTCTTCCTTGGCGGTCTCTTCTACAATGTTCTCCAGCTCTTCCTTCTTGGCCTTGAGGTCTTCCTGACGGATGGCCAGGCGGTCTTTGAGCTCGTCCTGTTCGGCCTTTTTGTTGCCAATCTCGAAGCGGGTGTCACCGATGGTCTTCTCCTCGATCTGGCGGAGGAGTTCCTGGTTCTCGATCTCCTTGTTCAGGGAGTCGTACTCGCGGGAGTTGGTGATGGTTTCCAGCTGGCGCTGGTATTTCTCAATGATGCTTTCGTGCTCGGAGATGGAGAGCTTGGCATCTGCAATGTTCCGGTTGAGCTGGTCCACCAGGGCCGAAAGAGCGGCGCTGCGCTCCTTGAGGGTGGAAATCTCTTCTTCCAGGGCCGCTACCTCTGCCGGCAGTTCGCCTCTCAGCTGGATAATCTTGTCAATCTCGGAATCCGCAGCCTGGAGCTGGTAGAGGGTCTTGAGCTTTTCCTCCACGGGCATATCGGAATCGGCGAAACTTTTCTGCAGCGACACAAAAGTTTCCCTGTTGTCGATGGGGGCCTCCACTTTCTTGGCGGCGGTGGGTTTCTTGGTACTTGCCATAAAATTTATCAATCGATTGTTACTTGTTTACAAACCAAAGTAGTGGACAGGGTTGCTCCTGCCCATATTGGCACTTTTGTAGCTTGCAAAGGTAGGAAATTTTTTCCGTA
>CAMVJR010000126.1 GCA_947167855.1 uncultured Bacteroidales bacterium | reverse complement strand
CACTGCCAGGCGCTCTGCTCAAACGGGGCGGGAGCCATCACGTGGCGGTGGTGTCCCCAGTATTCCATGTCGGGAGACTCGCTGTAGAAGATGTCTCCAAAGGCGGTGTGGCCAGTGTCGGACGGGCGGGAGAGCATGGCAAACTTGCCACCAATCTTGCGGGGGAAGAGCACACCGTTGCGGTTGTAGGGCAGGAAGGCGTTCTCTACCTGGTGGAAGGTCTTGAAGTCGGTGGTCCAGGCCAGGCCGATGGTGGGGCCATGGTAGCCGTTGCACCAGCTTACCCAGTAGCGGTCTTCGATGAGGGCCACGCGGGGGTCGTATCCGTAGACCCACTGACCCACCTCGGGGTTAGCTCCCTCGAACTTAATGGTTTCCGGGTTGATGTCCCATTTGACGCCGTCCTTGGAGAAACCGGCGTGGAGGGTCATGCGGCGGTTGGTGTCGTCGCAGCGGAAAACGCCGGCGAAACCGTCCTTGAAAGGAACCACGGCACTGTTGAAGATGCTGTTGGAGTCCGGGAGAAGGTCCCGGGGAATCACGGGATTGGCACTGTAGCGCCAGAGGGGTGCGTTGCAGCCGGCCGGGCGGTCTTCCCAGGGCATTTGAGGAAGGGGTTTCCCTTCAATGATAAGCTTACTCATATTTTTTCAATCAGTTTTTTTATGGTTTGATCCGGTATTTCACCTTCCGGAATAACGTAAGGAATAGGGCATTGGCGAAGGGCGTCTTCGCAGTCTTGGTCTCCGCGGGGCGGCTGAGCAAGTACCAGCCCCTGCGTGCCGGAGAAGGCCCGCACGAGATGGCAGAACTTGACAGGGTCCGTCTCGAAAGAGGCAAACTGCAGGGTATAACCCAGGCCGAAGGCACAGTGCCCCAGCTGCTGCATCCAGGGGGCGAAGGTCTCCATGTCGGGGACCACCACGCCGATGAGCCGGGCGGCGGGCCATGCGGCTCCGGTCTGACTCTGGGCCCTTTGGTAGCCCATGAGGGCCGCCACCTTGAGGACACGCTCGCGGGTCTGGGCGCCCACGCGGTTTTTTCCGTTGAGCACGAAAGAAACCAGCGAAGGGGAGACCCCCGCTTCCCGCGCGATATCCAGTATGGTGACGGGTTTGCCCATTATTTGTTCTCGTATTTGTCCAGGGCATCGGCCATGAGCTGACGACCCAGTTCGATGATTTCCCGGGCGTGGGTGTAACCGTATACGCCGTGGTAGGAGTCGTAGGGAAGGCTTACTAGGATGTCCGGCGGCGTCTTCTCGATGGCGATGCGGGCCAGGCTGCAGTTCATGATGCCAAAGCTGCGCTGGAGGATGGAGGCAAAGTTGTCATCGGCCCCCACGGGAATCCAGCTGTTGCTGGCCGATGCATCCAGGTGGTGCCGGTGGATACCGGCCCGGATGCGGCTCAGGATCTCGTTGTCGCTCCAGTTCTTCTGCTCGATGGCGGCCCGGCTGTCCAGGAAGCCCTGGATTTCGGCGGCATCGATCTCGTTCACGTTGAAGGCCACCAGGATGTCTCCGGGCGTGCGTTTTACGCGGTCCAGGGGCAGGGTGTTCACCATGCCGCCGTCTACCAGCGTGCGGCCCTTCCACTTGACGGGCTTGAACATGGAGGGAATGGAGATGGAAGCCCGGATGGCCTGGAACAGCGGTCCTTCCCGGAACACCACTTCCTCTCCGGTGAACAGGTCTGTGGCCACGGCCGTGAAGGGAATCTTCAGGTTCTCAATGTTCACTTCCGGCACCAGGGCCTCGATGGCCTTGATCACCCTCTCTCCTTTGACCAGATGGTTCTTGCTCACGGAAACGTCCATGAGCGTCATCACCTTCATGGGATCCAGATTGCTGAGCCATTCCTTGAAGGCCCGGATTCCGCCGGCTGCAAAGATGCCGCCCACCAGCGAACCGGCGCTGGCTCCGGCAACGGATGTGATGGTGTAACCCCTGGTCTCGAGCTCCTCGATGGCGCCAATGTAGGCAAAACCGCGCGGACCGCCGCTGGCCAGGGCTAACGCAACGTTCTTCATAGTGTGGTTATTACAGTGTCGTTATACAGGCCGAACCCGTTGATGACGGGGCAGGCCATGGCTTTGATGTGGATGCGGACGGCATCGGCCGTAACGGTGCGGCCGGGGAGAATGCGCTTGTGGCCCATGGTGGTTCCTTCTTCCCAGGCGGTCCATTCTCCGTTTTCGTGTACTTCTACCTGGAAGGATTCTACGCGCTGGCCCAGGGGGATGTACTCCTGGAGCATCACGCGGTTAAAGGTCTTTTCCCCGTTCAGGAACACCTCCAGGTCTACTTCCTGCACGCCGTCGGGGGCGGCAAAGTAGCTGTCATAGTCGGCGTCCAGGATGCGGCCGGCCTCATAGCCCTTTCCGCGGACGGCGGAAGCCTGGGCACTGGCGCCCTGGGCCAGATTGGTGCCAAAGACCTTCTCCCGCAGGGCGGTGAAGCCTTCGATGGAGGCTACTTCGGCCGGGCCGATCACGCCTTCCGGGGAAGGCGGAACATTCATGAGGAATACGCCGCCGCGGCCCACGCTGGTGTAGTAGATGGCCAGCAGTTCTTCCGGCGTCTTGACCCGGTCTGTGGGATCATAGAACCAGCCGTCGGGGTCTCCGATATTCTGGATGGAGAAGTCACACTCGGTGGGAACCCACTGGCTGCCACCCTGGTCTCCCTGACCCAGGTAGGTATGGTAGTCTCCCGGGGCGTGTCCCGGGGTGATGCCGCGTTCCTTTACGTTGAGCGTGTTCCAGTTGGTCTCTCCAGCCACGCCTTGCTCATTTCCTACCCAGCGGCAGCCGGGGCCGCCGTCGGAGAAGATGAGACAGTCCGGATTCACGTCCAGGACGGCCTGGTTCACGGTGGGCCAGTCAAAGGCTCCGGCATGGTTGCCGTCAAACCAGAACTCCACCACGGGGGCGTAGCGGGTCATGAGGTCGTTCACGGCGTGCTTGTATTTCTCTTCGTAGGTGGCAATGTCCAGTCCGGCCGCTTCAATGGTACGGTCCCAGGGCGAGAGGTAGATACCCAGGTTCACCCCATATTTGTTGCAGGCATCGCGGACCGCCTGAACCACGTCCATATGATTGACGCAGGCCTCGTTGGCCACATCGGCCGTGCTCTCGGGATTGTCCCAGAGGCAGAAACCGTCGTGGTGCTTGGCGGTGAGGATCACTTCCTTGAAGCCGTTCAGGGCCGCCACGCGGACCCACTGGTCCACGTCCAGCTCCGGGGCCGCATAGTTCTTGAGCAGCAGTTCCTCGCTCCAGGGCGTGCCGTTGCAGGTTCCGTTTTCCCCGTCGAAGCCGGAGAAAGTGGCCTGCCCAAAGTGGTAAAACATCAGCAACTCCTGCCGGTGCCAGGCCACCTGGGCCGATGTGGGGCAGGTCCCGTAAGGTTCGGGAGGCGTTACCTGGCTGCAGGCGCACAGAGCCAGGACGAAGGCGCTAATCCATTTATTCATACTGACAGGCTTTTTTCACCCGGTCGGGGGTGAGGGTAAAGTTGTAACGGTAACTCTCGGTGCTCCAGAGGGTGCGGGCCTTTTCCGGGCGGGAACCCCAGCTGTCGTAGCCGCCCACGCCGCTCTGGCGGTAGTCGATGCACACCTCAGTGTAGTCACGGGTGGGCACGTCGCAGAGGTGGGTCTGGGACTTGTACAGGCCGCCGTCCAGGTCTTCGATGCTCATGCGGAGGGCGTTGAACTCAAACGGCTGAGCCCCGCGAACAACGGTGAGAGGGCCAATGGACAGCCACTCGGTCTCCGTGTGGTGACCGCATTCCTGCGGCCGCACGTAAGGATAGTATTCCTGGCTGGCCGAAGAGTTCCAGATGCTCTTGAAGGTGCAGGAGGAACGGTCCCAGTAGTTCTCCACCGGGCCGCGGCCAAAGTAGCGGAAGGCGTCATCGGCCACATGGAAGCGGAAGCCCAGGCGGGGGATTTCCACGTTCTTGTCCTTGCCGGGAGCGGTCTCCACGGCTATCTTGAGGGTGCCGTCGGGGTAGAGGGTGTAGGTCTCCAGGGCGCGGACGCCGCTGCCCTTGACGGTAATTACCACGGTGCCATCGGCCTGCTTCTCCGCTGCTACGGAATCGGGCTTGCCGGGCTCCTTGAACTGGGCGGTGCGCACGGGGGCGTTGTTGCCGTAGTCGTTGTCGATGGGGGCGCGCCAGAAGTTGGGCCGGATGCCAAACGAAGGATCTACCAGGTCCACGCCCTTCACCTTCCAGCTCTTCATAAATCCGTGGGCCTTGTCAAAGACAAACTCTACCTTGGCGCCGCGCACCACAATCTGGGTGTCTCCGTTGGTGAATTCCAGGTTGCCCTTGGCCTTGCGCACTTTGCGGGCCGATGTATTCTTGATCAGGGCCTCGTCGCAGGCCAGGATGGTTCCCTTCTCAATGAGGGGCAGGTCTTTGGCGGCCGATACTTCAAAGAAGATGCGGTACTCGCCGGGCTTTTTCATCTTGGGCAGCCGGACGGTGAACTGTTCTCCCGTCTGGGGGGCGGTCTGGAACTTCTTCTTGCGGACAAACCACCAGAAGGGACGCTTGCCGTCCCGCTCTACCCAGTATTTGACGCTGTACTGGGACAGGTCTGTGAAGTAATGGCGGTTGAAGATTTGGAAAACGCCGTTGGCGGCATCTACGGGCGTGATGCTTACGTTCTGGTAAGCGTGTTTGGTTTCATAGTAGCCCGGATGAGGATCGCGGTCCGGGTTCACCAGGCCGTTGCAGCAGAAGTTGGCGTCCGAGGGGGCGTTTTCTCCGTAGTCTCCGCCGTAGGTCCAGCCGCGCTCTGCGTCGTACAGGCCCTGGTCCACCCAGTCCCATATGAAGCCGCCCTGCAGGTGCTTGTGGGCGTAGAACTGCTCCCACATCCAGTCCAGCGAACCGTTGGAGTTACCCATGGCGTGGGAGTATTCGCAAAGGGCGATGGGCTTGAGGGAATAGCTTTCTCCCATTCTCCGGAGCCATTCGGTGCCGGGATACATGGGGTTCAGGAAGTCCGTATTCCAGTCTCCTTCGGCCCTTTCAT
>CAMVJR010000125.1 GCA_947167855.1 uncultured Bacteroidales bacterium | reverse complement strand
GCTTTAATCACAGTATCCTTAAAAATCGTATTACTATGATGTCAAAATCCAAATCGCCCCTTTCGCGGGGCCTGCGGGTGCTTTATCTGCTCCCGCTCGTATGCCTGGGCATCGGCCTTCAGGCAAAGACGGTCTATGTCCCGATGGACAAAGATAGTGAAAAAATCGTTTCCGACGAACAGTCCGAGCATGTTCTCCCCCAAGTGACAGTGGTCAAATATGCCCCTGCCCAAGTTACACAGGAGGATATTATCCACGTAAGAGACTTTGAGAACATCAAGCTTGCCGGTGGAGAAAATTTCGATACCGCTCCGGTATGCAGCGAAAACTTTGCATTCTGGCTTAACAGCCGATTGTATTATCCGGCAGATTGCCTTTATGAGGGCACCCTTCTGGCTATGTTCGAGATAGGAACGGACGGTAAGGTCAGCGATGTTAAGATTCTCGCCGGTGTTTGCGACGAATTGAATGAAGCGGTGGCCAAACTAATCGGCAAGTCTCCTGTATGGACACCTGCGCAGAAGGATGGAAAACCGGTTGCAACGGTTCTGTTCCAGCCTGTTGTATTCAGTATTCGCACTACCGATACGGCCTCTTCGACAGTTGTGCTGAACGTCCGGGCCGACGGCACCATCGAGAGCGGAGGCAAGGTTTACACCGTCGCGCAGTTGAAGGAGATTCTTCCATCCCACAATGCTGGAGAGCCGCTGACCACGGTTCAGATTATCGCTGCAGACGATGTGCGGATGGGCGCCATCGATGACGTAAAGGAAGAACTTCGAAAACGGGGCGCTCTGAAGGTCCAATATTATTCATCGGCCAACGGGCAGGAGGGGGTGACCCGATATATGCCACCGTTCCCCAGGGCCGATAACGCCAAGAAATCGGACTATCCGGAGGACCTTTGGAGTGGCGTGAACCGGGAAAACGTCTTCATGGTCCGCATCAACTCTAACGACAAGTTTTTCTTTGGGGACAGACCCCGTCAGGACGATGAAGATATGCTCCGGACAGGCAAAGATTTTCTGAAGGCGCGTGGCAAGGAGGCCCGCTTTTCCCTCACGGTGGACCGTGGCACCAGCTATGCGGCATATCGGCATATGCAGGAACTGCTGTGGCAGATTTACTATGAAGCCCGCAAAGAGAAAGCGCTGGAACAGTTTGGCCGGCCCCTGCAGGAATTGTCGGCCGACGAACAGTCCCAAATATACAAGATGATCCCCCTGTCCATCTCGGAAACTGAACCAAAGGGAAAACGCTGACGGCAAGCTGCCCTGTTGCATAACAGGTCCCTCCTGATTTCCAAGCAATCTCCTTGAACCGGCTCCGACCCCAGCCGGGAAAAACGATAGGGGTGTAAAGGCAAGTGTAAAGTGTAATGTAAAGCTTTACACTTTTTTCTTCTTTGGAAAGAAATGGAATCGGATGAAAATCAATCAATTATCATTTTTGGCACGGAGGGTGCTTGTACCGAAGGCAAGTTAAACATAAGTATTGACATGAAAAACCTTTTCATTATTTGTGTAGTTACAGCCCTGGCGTCCGCAGTGAGTGTGTGCGCCAGCGGCCAAACTACAATGTCCCTTAAAGACTGCATGGAGTACGCCATCTCCAATTCCACGAAAATCCGCATCCAGCAGGCGGCCATCGGCGATGCCCAGATTGACCGGCGGGACGCGGCGCTGAAGCTGTTCACCCCGCAGATCACGGCGCAGACATACGCCTACTACAACTTCGGCCGAAGCATCGACCCGCAGACCAACACGTATTTCAACACCACGTCGTTCCACAATAACTACGGCGTATCGGCCGGCTACGACCTCTTCGACGGCTTCCAGGCGGTGAACAACTACAAGATATCCAAGACCGGGCTGCTCATTGCCGATTCGCAGGAGAAGCAGGTGGAGGCCGATATCTGCCTGGCGGTGATGGAGGCCTACTACAACGTGGTCTATTACAAGCGTTTATGCGATGTTTACGAAGAGCAGGTGAGCACGGCCGGGCAGGCGCTCACCAAAGCCCGCCGCCAGGAAGAGTTGGGTCAGAAAGGTCATGCCGACGTGGTCCAGATGGAGGCCGACCTGGCCGACCGCCGCTACGAGCTCATCAACACCCGCAACCTGTACGAGCAGCAGCGCATGACCCTTGCCGACCTGATGTTCTGGCCCGTGGATGAGGAACTGAACATTGTGACGGACTTCAGATCCTTCGCTGCCGCTCAGGATGACAATAGAAGCGGTCAGGAAGGCGGCGCTGTCATTCTGAGGGAGCCTGCGACCGAAGAATCCATCATCGACTTCGCCCTGGAGCACAATCCCGGCGTCCGGATCGCCAGATGGCAACAGCTCAATGCCAAGCGGCAGCTGAACACCTCCAAATGGCAGCTGCTGCCCACCATCGGCCTTTATGCCGGCTGGAGCACCAGCTACTATACCTACCAGGGCTCCCAGACGGCCTCTTTTGCCAATCAGTTCAAAAACAACGGCGGCGAGTATGTGCAGATTTCCCTCCAAATTCCCATCTGGAACCGCCTGAGCAAGTATTCGGCCATCTCCCGCAGGCAACATGCCCTGGACAAGGCCACGGCCGAACTGGACCAGAAACGCCGGGATGTGGAATCAGAGGTGCGCCGGGCCATTCAGGACCGCGACGGCAGCGCGGCCGCCTATCAGCAGGCCCAGCGCAAGGCCGAAGTCCAGTCCGAAGCCTACTCGCTGAACCTCAAGAAGTTGGAGCAGGGCCTCATCTCCCCGTTGGAGTTCCAGACCGCCAGCAACAATTTCCTCAAGGCCCAGGCCGACGAAATGTACAGCCTGTTCAGCTATCTCATCAAACAGGCGGTTGTCCGCTACTACAATGGTGTTGAATACGTAAATCAGTAAGAAACTATGGATAAGATTATCGAAAAGAAGACCGGATGGCGGCTTGCGTTCACCAAAAAAGCCCTGCCGTGGTGGCTGGGAGCATTGCTCGCCGTTTTTATCGTGTACTTGATTGCCAGGCCCAACAACAAGACCCTGCGGGTGGACAAGGATTCCATCACCGTGTCATCGGCCATAAAGGGCGAATTCAACGACTACATCCGCATCAGCGGCCGGGTGCAGCCCATGACCACCATCCAGCTGAGCCCCCAGGAAGGCGGCATAGTGGAGAAGATTCTCATCGAGGAGGGTTCCCCGGTGAAGGCCGGCGACGCCATCCTCATCCTCAACAACGACAACCTGGACCTCCAGATCCTGAATTCCGAGGCCGAACTGGCCGAGAAGGAAAACATCCTGCGCAACACGCAGATTCAGATGGAGCAGCAGAAATTGGACGTGCGGCAGAACGTGCTGGAATACGGCATGCAGGTGGACCGCCTGCGCCGCGCCTTCGAGCAGCAGAAGGCCCTTTACGAAGAAAAACTCATCGCCAAGGAAGAATACCTGAAGGCCGAAGAAGACTACAAACTGGCCCGGCAGAAGTACGAGCTCATGGCCGCGCGTTCCAAGCAGGACAGCCTCTATCGCAGCACCCAGATCGACCGCATGGAAGAGAGCCTGGACAATATGCAGCTCAATATGCAGATGATCCGTAGGCGCAAGAGCAACCTCATCGTCAAGGCGCCCATCGACGGCGAACTGGGCCTGCTGGACGTGGTGCTGGGCCAGAGCATCGCCAGCGGCACCAAAATCGGCCAGATCAATTCCGTGGGCACCTACAAGGTGGAGGCGCAGATTGACGAGCACTACATAGACCGCGTAGTGGCGGGACTGGAGGCCACTTTCGAGCGCCAGGGCGAGACTTTCTCCACCAGCATCCGCAAAGTGTATCCGGAGGTGCGTGACGGCAAGTTCAAGGCCGATTTCAAATTCGACGGGCAGCAGCCCGACAACATCCGCGCCGGCCAGACCTACTACCTCAACCTCCAGCTGGGCCAGCCCGAAGAGGCCGTCATCATCCCCCGCGGCACCTTCTACCAGAAAACCGGCGGAAAATGGATATACGTCGTCAACAAAGATGGCAACAAGGCCGTCAAGCGAGAAATCCGCATCGGCCGCCAGAACCCTCAGTACTACGAGGTCCTGGAAGGCCTGGCCCCCGGCGAGAAAGTCATCACTTCTGGGTACGATACCTATGGTGACAGTGATGTGTTAGTTTTCTAAGCTATGAAGAGTTTTTGGAATTTTCTTAATAAGAATAAGCTGTACGCGGCGGTCAACCTTGTGGGCCTCACGGTGTCGATGGCGTTCGTGCTTCTGCTGGCGGTGTATATCCAGCGGCAGTTGACCACGGATTCCTTCCAGAAGAATGCGGATCGGATCTATGTGATTGCCAATGAGGATAACGTGACGATGGGTTATTGGCTGGACAAGCACCTGAAGAACAGCTTCCCGGAGATCGAGAAGGGTTGCTGCGTGGCCAATATTGCTTCTGCTTCGGCCTTAACCATCGGAGGCGAATTGGTGTATGGTAGCACAATGGCAGCGGATAGCACCTTCTTTGAAATGTTCAGCTATGACCTGGTGCAAGGCGACAAGGCCAGCTGGCGTGTGTCCTGGGACCGCTGTATGGTGAGCCGGGAGTTCGCCAATGTCCATTTCGGGGATAAAGATCCGATTGGTCAGGTGGTTACATACAATAATGGAAACTATCAGCTCACCGTTTGCGGTATCTATGAAGATTTCGGAAACTCCATCTTGAAAGCTCCGGATGTCCTGCTGCGGGGAGAGATAATGACAAAGATCAATTCCGCGAATAATGAAGAAATGAGCAATGCTGGCAGCGGTATCTGCTTCGTGATGGCTTATCCAGGTGCAGACCTGCAGGCCAGGCATAGCGACATCCTGGATTGGTGTGAAGAGAATTTCTGGGTGTACAAAAGCCAGTACGATAAAGTCAGGATTATTCCGCTCAGGGATATGTATTTTCTCGAAGAAGGGACCCGGGACGGAACGGAGACCATCCAGTTTGGTAACCGCAGCTTCGTAAACCTGCTGCTGGCCATGTGCATACTGCTCCTGGCGTTTGCCGTGCTGAACTATATCAATATGACCACCGCGCTGACGGGCTTCCGGGCCAAGGAGATGGCCACCCGGCGCCTGGTGGGTGCCGACAAGCGCAGCA
>CAMVJR010000124.1 GCA_947167855.1 uncultured Bacteroidales bacterium | reverse complement strand
GCGCTTTCCGTAAAGAGGCTACTTGCGAACTACCTCGTACTTGTCTACTCCTATCCGGTGGAGATCCTGCAGGAATTCGGAGGTGACGGCTACCTGGAACTTCTTGGAGTAGAACTGGATGCGGTAGCGGGTTCCGGGGTCAAACAGGAACAGGGTGAGGGGAATGGTTCCCTTGTGCTTCTTGATCACCTGCAGCAGGTCTTTGCGGAACTGCTGGGTGAGCATGGGCGTGGTGATGTCCATGCTGAAGCCGGAAAGAATATCGTCGGAAATGTTGCCCAGCAGGGTTACTTTTCGCAGTTTAAAGGCGTAGGGCGAAGTTTTGCCCTGCGCTCTTTCTTCTGGCTTGACGAAGAACTTTTCCTCCACCATGCCCTCTAAAAACAGCGTTGCGCGGGGCGTCATGTATTGCATGAAGTTCTCGTGATCTTTTCCAAAGAGCGTGAGCTCGTAGGAGCCGCTGTAATCTTCCAGGATGGTGCGGGAATAGGGTTTTCCCGTCTTGGTGGTAAGCTGCTTGAAATCCGTTACAATGCCGGCCGCATAGACCTTGGTGGGGGTTTTCTTGGTTTCGCACTCTGCCACAAAGCCGCCCATATCGGCCATCTTGCAGGTGCAGAAGTTCTCCATTTCAAAGCGGTAGCGGTCCAGGGGATGGGAGCTCAGGTACATGCCCACCAGTTCTTTTTCCTTTTGGAGCATGTCCATGATGTCCATCTCGCCCTCGTTATCCGGCAGGGCAGGGCGCTCGGGCTTCATTTCTTCCATGTCTCCAAACAGTGAAACACCGCCGGAGAGGGTATCTTCCTTGAAGAGTTCTCCGTAGCGGACCAGCTGGTCAATAAAGAGGTCTCCGCCACGGCCGGGCTGGAAGTACATACTGCGTTTATGACCCAGGCTGTCCAGGGCGCCGGAGAGCACCAGATTTTCGAAACTCTTGCGGTTCACACTGCCGGCCATCCGTTCCACAAAATCGTAAACGTCTGAGAACAAGCCCCTTTCTTCCCTTTCGGCCATAATGGCGTCTACCACGTTGGTGCCAAAGCCCTTGATGCTGCTGAGGGAAAAGCGTACGTCTCCGTCCTTATTGACGGTGAAGTGGCCGGAGCTCTCGTTCACATCCGGGCTCAGGACCTTGATGCCGTGGGCACGGCAGTCGTCCATAATCTTGATGATTTCCTCCATGCTCTTGGCGCAGTTGAGGCAGGAGGCGAAGAATTCGGAAGGATAGTGGGCCTTGAGCCAGCCGGTCTGGTAACTCACCCAGGCGTAGCACGTGGCGTGGGACTTGTTGAAGGCATACTGGGCAAACTTTTCCCAGTCTTTCCAGATCTTGTCCAGCACCTTCTCCGGATGGCCGTTGGCCTGCCCGCCCGTCATAAACTTGTCCTTCAGCGAGTTCAGGATGTCTATCTGCTTCTTACCCATGGCCTTGCGGAGCTTGTCTGCCTCACCTTTGGTGAATCCGGCCAGCTTCTGGGACAGCAGCATCACCTGCTCCTGATACACGGTGACGCCATAGGTGTCCTGCAGAAACTCCTCCATTTCGGGAAGATCGTATTCGATGGCTTGCTCTCCCTGCTTTCGGGCCACGAAATCCGGGATATAATCCATAGGGCCGGGCCGATAGAGGGCGTTCATAGCGATGAGGTCTTCGAAACGCTCCGGACGCAGCTTCTGCAGCCAGGTTTTCATGCCTTCCGATTCAAACTGGAACACGGAGGTGGTGTCTCCCCGTCCGTACAGCTCCAGGGTGGGTTTGTCGTCAATAGGAATGGCTTCGATGTCTATCTCCTCTCCGTGGTGCTCCTTGATGAGGTCCAGGCAATTGTGGATGATCTGGAGGGTAATGAGGCCCAGGAAGTCCATCTTGAGCATACCCACATCCTCGATATAGTGACCATCATACTGCGAAGTGCGCACGTCCAGACCGGTTTCCTTATCCTTTGAAAGGGTGATGGGCAGATAATCTGTGAGGTCTCCGCGGCCGATAATGGTGGCACAGGCGTGCATCCCCACCTGGCGGACGCAGCCTTCCAGGGCCTGGGCATACTTGAGCACCTCCTTATTGATTTCCGGGCCGTTCTTGAGCTCTTCTATGAACTCCGGCACCAGACGGTAGCAGTTCTTCAGATTGATCTTGACATCCACGTCCTCCATACCTTTCTGGAAGGTCTTCTTGACCTTGACCACTTGCCCGTCCTTTTCTTCCTCTACTTCTTCTTCCACCACCTTGAAACCGGGTTTCAGCTCGTCCAGTTTGGGGTTGAAGGGGTATTTCTTCTCTTTTTTCTCGCTGAGGCGGTCCGGGACCATCTTGGTGAGGCGGTTGCTTTCGTCTATGCTGACCCGGCTGATGCGGGCGACATCCTTGATGGCGCTTTTGGCGGCCATCGTACCAAAGGTGATCACGCGGGACACGTGGCTGGCACCGTATTTTTCCTCCACATACTGGTGCGCCTTGGTCAGGTCCTCAAAATCCACGTCTATATCCGGCATGGAAATACGGTCCGGGTTGAGGAAACGCTCGAACAGGAGCTGGTATTTGATAGGGTCCAGGTTGGTGATCTTAAGGCAGTAGGCAACCACCGATCCTGCGGCGGAACCACGGCCCGGACCCACCATGGAACCGGCGGCACGGGAGGCTGCGATATAGTCCTGGACAATAAGGAAATAGTCCGGGAAACCCATTCGGCAGATGGTCTTGAGCTCAAAGTCTATACGCTCTTCCTGCTCCTGGGTCAGCGTTTCTCCATAGCGCTGGTGCGCGCCCTGGTACGTAAGGTGGCACAGGAACGCCACCGAGTGGCAGAAGCCGTCTCCACGGTACGTGCCGTGCTTGTCGCATCGGCCGGCATCTATGATGTCCTTGTATTTCTCCAGGTGCTTGTCTATATCGGCCATAAAGGCCGGATCAATCTCGTAGACCGGCAGCACCGGATCCCTGTCTATGGAGTACTCCTCTATCTTGGAGGCCACTTCCAGCGTGTTTTCTATGCACTCCGGGTGGTCCGGGAACAGTTCCCGCATCTCCTCTTCGGATTTGATGTACTCCTGCTGGGTATAGCGCAGGCGGTCAGGGTCGTCAATGTAGGCGTTGGTGGTGAGGCAAATTAGGCGGTCGTGCACGGGGCCGTCTTCCTTGCGCACAAAGTGGGCGTCGTTGGTGGCCACCACCTTGACGCCGTATTTTTCTGCCAGTTTGAAGATTTCCCCGGTATAGTAGCACTGGTCCTCGTACAGCTGGTTGTCCAGGCCCGGGACCTCCGTCTTGTGCTTCATCACCTCCAGGTAGTAGTCCTCCCCAAAGACACGCTTGTGCCAGAGGATGGCCTTTTCTACCGCCGCGGCGTCGTGTGCCATGATGGCGCGCGGCACCTCTCCCGCCATACAGGCCGATGAGCAGATGAGTCCCTCGTGGTACTTCTCCACAATCTCATGGCTCACACGGGGGCGATAGTACATACCGTTGATATGCGCCTCCGACACAATCTTGACCAGATTGAGGTAGCCCGTGTAGTTCTTGGCCAGCAGGATGAGGTGGTAATATCCCTTTTCCTTGACCCGGTGATCCCCTTTGGATACGTAAATCTCGCAGCCGATGATGGGCTTCACCGAAGGGTGCTTCTTGGCAAACTTGAAGAACTCCTTCACGCCATACATGTTCCCGTGGTCTGTAATGGCCAGGGCAGGCATGCCCAGCTCTTCGGCCCGGTTAAAGAGGTTCTCGATGGACGACTGTCCATCCAAGATGGAGTACTGCGTATGGACGTGAAGGTGAACGAAACTCATATACGGCAAAGATAACAAAAAGCCGCGGCCCAAAAAAGACCGCGGCTTCTTTTATTATTAAAGAAAATTACTTGCTCATCTTGAAGCCCAGACGGAAGTTGTCGTATCCGTCGGCCAGGCTGGCCAGGGAACCCAGGCTGGAAGAGCTCTGACCAATGGCGGAAGCCACTTTCTTGAACAGAGTAACGGCCTTGTTCACCGGGAACACCATGCGTGCGCCGCTCAGGCTGGACTCCAGGGAGCCGGTGAGGCTGAAATACTGCATCTTCTTGCCGAAGGTAAGGGAAACCGTCTTTTCGCCGTCTCCCACCTTGTAGGTGCCGGGAATGGAGATGCCGGCCACGTTCAGGGTGAAGGTGTTGTCCGAGGAGTTGAAGGTGAAGGACATGGCGCCGGGCTTGATACCCACCTTGGAGAGGTAGCCGTCGGCCTTGGATTCCAGGGCCGATGTGGCGGCAGAACCGGCCAGGTTGGTGAGGATGCCGCCTTCGGAGCTGGTGGCCGAAACGGCAACACCATTATAGGAATAAGTGCCATTGAGGCTGACAGGAGCGGAATACACCACACCGGCAGCATTGGAAATGACATTGCCCAGGCTTCCCAGCTTGTCCAGGATGCCCTGAGCGCTGGCAGAAAGGCTGAACAAAGCAGCCACTGCAAAGATGGATACGAGTTTTTTCATGTTATTAGGGTTTTATTCGGTTTCTTCTTGCCAGCCCTGCGCTTTCACAGGGAATTCTACCCCTTCCGGGGTAACCAGCACCGTGCCGGCCTCCGGCTGCGCCAGGTGGCCAATCACGTCAAAGGTCTGGAACTCCCGGCGGAACTTCTCCAGATGCAGGATGGGAATCACAAAGAGGAGCCGGTTGTCGTCTCCCCCGTTCATAGCGGCCGATACCGGATCCATGTCCAGTTCCTTGCCCAGCTGGAAGCTGTTGCCCTCAAAGGGGATCTTGTCGGCATACACCTTGGCGCCCAGGCCGCTGTCCCGCGACAGGCGTTTTAAGGCATCAGAAAGGCCCTTGGTGACAAAGTAACCGTACGAGGGATAGATTTCCACGTCTTCCAGCCTGGAGACCACGGAGGCGTCCAATTCGGGCCTTAAATAAGAACCCACCAGCATCTTGTACGCGCTCATGTCCGGCTGGGTTCCTTTTTCCTGGAACTCCTTGGCGCCGCGCTCCAGCACCTGCAGGCCCAGATAGGCCGCGCCCAGGCTGCCGGAAACGCAGATGAGGTCCTTGGATTTGGCCGCCATGCGGCGCTTGTCCGTCAGAAGGGAGGTTTCTCCCGTAGCCGACACGCTTATGTACAACCCGTTGTTGGAAGGCTGCAAATCCAGGTTAACCGCCTCATAACCAT
>CAMVJR010000123.1 GCA_947167855.1 uncultured Bacteroidales bacterium | reverse complement strand
CCAAGCTGGCCAAGGATGTCCGTCAGGCCGGTTTCCTGGTAGGTACCAAGGTGCCTTGCATCCTGGCCTCCAGAGCAGACTCCGTAGATGTGAAGCTCAATTCCATCGCTTCCGCCGTCATGTCAGTTAAATAATCTTATATAGTTAGAAAATGCGCAAATACATTGTAGCGGGCAACTGGAAAATGAACACCACCGTGCCCGAAGGCGTAGAACTCGCCAAGGCTGTTGTAGAGAAAGCCAAAGATCTCCCTGCCAACGTAGAACTGGTAGTTGCTCCTCCGTTCACCCACCTGGCCCCTGTCGCAGAGGTCCTCAAGGGTTCCAAGGTGCAGCTGAGCGCCCAGAACTGCGCAGACCACGAGAAAGGTGCCTACACCGGCGAAGTAGCCGTGAACATGCTCACCTCCCTGGGCTGCCAGTACACCATCCTGGGTCACTCCGAGCGTCGTCAGTACTATGGTGAGACCGATGAGAAACTGGTCGTGAAGACCCAGCTGGCCCTGGCCGCCGGTCTCAAGGTGATCCTCTGTGTAGGTGAAAACCTGGAAGAGCGCGAGGCTGGCAAGCACTTTGAGGTGGTTACCGCCCAGACCAAGAACGTCCTTTACAACTTCACCGCCGAAGACCTGAAGAACGTGGTCATCGCTTACGAACCCGTTTGGGCCATCGGTACCGGCAAGACCGCTACCGCCGAGCAGGCTCAGGAAATCCACGCTTGCATCCGCAACGTCATCGAGTCCAAGTTTGGTGCTGCCGTGGCCAACGACATGACCATCCTCTACGGTGGTTCCTGCAAGCCCTCCAACGCCAAGGAACTCTTTGCCCAGAAGGACATTGACGGTGGCCTCATCGGTGGCGCCGCCCTCAAGGCCGACGACTTCCTGGGTATTGCCACTTCCTTCTAATCGGGAAGCAGCCCCTAGACAAAAAAAGACCGTCGCTTGACGGTCTTTTTTTTATAATCCCAGGTATTTGATGGCCATCATGGTGAGGTCGTCGCTTTGGTCGGCCCCGTTGACGAAGGCGTGTACCGCGGTGGTTACCTTTTGGACAAATTCGGCCGGGCAGCTGCCCATGGCGGCCTTGGCGGCCTCGAAGGTGCGGTCCATGCCAAACAGTTCGTGCTGGGCGTTTTCGGCCTCTGTGAGACCGTCCGTGAACAGGAAGAGGGTCGTGCCCGGGCTCAGCTGGGCCTCCTGCTGCGTGAACTGGAAGTCCGGCATTACGCCGGCGGCTACGTTGGAGTCTACCGGCAGGTACTCTTCTTTGCCGTCCGGGCCCAGGACAATGGGGGCGTCGTGGCCGGCATTGCAGTAGGTGAGGTGACCGGCCTGGTCCAGGATGCCAAAGAACAGCGTGACAAACATCAGGGAGTCGTTGTTGGCGGCCAGGCTGTTGTTGAGGGTGTCCATGATGGCGGCCGGCTGGTCGTCCTTGGCAGCGAGGGTGCGGAACAGGGTACTGGTGACCGCCATCACCATGGCGGCGGGTACGCCCTTGCCGGATACGTCTCCGATGCAGAAGAAGAGCTGATGGTCTTTGATGAAGAAGTCGTAGAGGTCTCCTCCCACGGTCTTGGCCGGGGTCAGGGAGGCAAAGATATCCATGTCCACGCGTTCCGGGAGGGTCTTGGGCAGCATGGCGTTCTGGATGTCGCTGGCAATGTGGAGCTCGCTCTCGATGGCGGCCTGCTTGGAGGTGGCTTCCGTGAGCTCGTTCACATAGGTAGTGAGCGACTTCTGCATGTTTTCGAAGGAGTCTCTCAGCTGGTGGATTTCGTCGTGGTACCGGAGCTCGGGGAGTTGGGTGTCAAAGTGCCCCTTGGCCACTTCGTTGGTGGAACGGACCAGATACTGGAGGGGTTGTGTGTCGCGCTTGATGGAACTTCTGAAGAAGAAGGCGGCAATCAACAGGCCCAGACCCTGCAGAAGCAGGATGAAGATGCCCAGCATGATACCCGGGAGGATGACGCTTCTGAGGGTGACCACCACGGCCGCCGACCATCCCGTGTGCTTGAGCGGGGTGTAGAAGACCATGGATTTGACACCGTCTATCCGGGTTACGCCGTTTCCATTCTCTCCGGCCAGCATCTTGATCCCGATTTCCTCGTAGCTGGAACTGCCCTTGGGATTCCGGTGGTTGAAGTAATTGTCGTGGAGGATGCGGTTGGGGTCCGGGTGCACCAGGAATTCTCCGTTCCGGCTCAGGATAAAGCAGTAGGCGTCGAGCTCCTCTTTGCTGAGGAGGTTCCGGGAAAAGAAGCTCAGGTGGCTGATGCCGGCCCCCAGCTTGAACTCCTTCACCCGTTCCGTTAGGGAGGTGAGGGAAATATCGGCGCAGAAGACGCCAATCGCTTTTCCCTGGTTGTCCTTGACGGGGAGAACGTAGGAGCACAGGATTTCCTGGGCTCCGGTGTCGTCGTAGTAAGGCTCTGACCAGTAGCCGCCGGCTTTGGTCTGGATGCCCTGGATGTACCATTCGGCCTGGGTGTAGTCATGGGAGGCTGAACCCAGCTGCCGGGTGTAGATGGTACCGTCTGCATTCCGGTGGGCGTACGGTTCAAACCAATAGCCTTTATCTTGGTAATGCTCCGGGACAAAGGCTACGGCCATGCCCACGATATGGGGGTTGAGCTTGAGCTCGTTGGCCAGGACGGGGTACAGGTTGTCCGGCTGGTCCAGGTGTTCGTGAATCTCGTCCACATTGTTCATGGAGGTTGTTTCCACCAGGTTGAGCATGCCTTCCAGCTGCTCGTTGGTAATGCTTAGGATATCCTGGTAGTGATCCTTCATCATGGCCAGCGAACCGCCCGCCGAGAACATGAAAATGAGGAAGGAGACGATGGTCATGGTGACCAGCATCACCAGCAAAATGCTGCGGGTAAGCCTGCCAGAGAAGGAGTGGAAATGTGGTTTCATCGTTCAAAGATACAAACTTTTTGAAATAATTGTTACCTTTGTGAAGCTTATTAAAACTATTCAAATGAAAAGATTCCTGCTTATCCTGGGCGTTTTCTTCGCCGCTGTTTCTACCGCTCACGCCCAATATGACCATCCCTCCTTTATGGGAACCGTGGGTGTATCCTATAGCCCCATCTTCAATGTTTCCACAGGCGGTGGCCAGAAGGAAAGGACCTTCTTCAATGGTTTCGGCCTGTCCTGGTCCAATGCCCATACCGTTTCCCGCAACAAGCCGTTTTATGTGGGCTATGGTCTTGGGGTTCAGTACGCCACCCACGTCCAAAAGGAGGAAGGCGCCAAGGCCGTCACGCAGAACCTCTGCCTCAAGGCCCCCGTGGAGGCCCTGTACCGCGTGGAGACGGACTTCGACCTGGTCATCATCCCCCGTCTGGGTGTGGACATCAATTACTACCCGCTTTTCCGCGTAGTCTCCACCATGGAGGGCAGTGACAAGGAATCCATCCTGGATATGTATTCCGTAGAGATTGAGGAGCACGCGCACATGAACCGCGTTACCGCCGGCCTGCATGTGGGCGCCCGTTTCCAGCTGGACCACTTCTTCGTGGACCTGAGCTACGAGCTCCCCGCCGTGGGCCTTTACTACAGCAAGCTCTACACCGTCTACGACCGCCAGCTCCACCTCACCGCCGGCTTCGCGTTCTAACAACTGAGACCCCTTCCGGTTTGTAAAATATTGTGTATCTTTGTGTGTAACCACAAATTATACACACCATGAAACGTTTTCTGATACCCGTGCTGATGCTGCTATGCGTAGGTGCCTGGGCGCAGGATGACGAGCAGCAGTTGCGTAGCTGGATCCAGACCATCGCTTCCGATGAGCTGGGCGGCCGCAAGCCTATGACCGAGTACGAGACCCGTACGGTCAACTATTTAGCCAAAGAATTGGAGCAGATGGGCCTGGAACCTGCATTTGACGGCAGCTGGTTCCAGCCGTTCCAGATGATAGCCGTCACGGCCCAGCCGGAGGGAAGCAAGATAACCGTGAAGGGAAAGAAAAAGGCCGATTTACAATTCCCCGATGACCTGATCTTCTGGACGGCCCGCGCCACCAGCCAGGTCGATTTGCCCAAGGCCGAATTTGTCTTCTGCGGCTTTGGCATCCACGCCCCGGAGTACGGCTGGGACGACTACGAGGGCATCGACGTCAAGGGCAAGATTGTGGTTGCCATGGTCAACGACCCCGGCTACTACGACGCCAGCCTCTTCCGCGGACGCAACATGACGTATTATGGCCGATGGCTGTACAAGTTTGAAGAAGCCCTGCGCCAGGGTGCAGCCGGCTGCCTGGTGCTGCACAACACCGAGGCCGCCAGTTATGGCTGGCACGTGTGCGTGAACGGCCATCTGGCAGACAACCTGGCCCTGTTTGACCCCATCACCCGCAATGCCGACCAGCTGGCCATCAAGGGCTGGCTCCGGGAAGAAGGAGCCCGCAAGCTCTTTACCGCCGCCGGGATGGACATGGACGCCGCCCAGGCAGCGGCCAAGAAACCCGGCTTCAAGAGCTTCCCGCTCAAGGTGAAGGGAGACGTGAAGATGAACGTTACCTACAATATTCAGGAGACCCGCAACGTAGGAGCCTTCCTTCGCGGTACAGACCGGGCCGATGAAGTGGTGGTGCTCTGCGCCCACTGGGACCATCTGGGCATCGGCAAGCCGGACGAGACCGGCGACAGCATCTACAACGGCGCGGCCGACAATGCCACCGGCATGGCCGGCGCGCTGCTATCGGCCCGCAAATTCTCCCAGCTGCCCCACAAGCCGCGGCGCAGCGTCCTTTTCCTCTTCCCTTCGTCGGAGGAGAGCGGTCTGTTTGGGTCTGAATATTACTGTGCCAACCCCACCTTCCCCCTGGCCAAGACGGTGGCGTGCCTGAATTTTGAGAGCATCGGCCCGGCCGAACTCACCAAGGATCTGGTCATTCTGGGAGGAGGCCAGAGCAAGCTGGATAGCTATTTCGAGGCCGCCGCAGCCGAACAGGGCCGGCACATTTTCTATGACGATGACAACTCCGACGGCTGGTTCTTCCGCTCGGACCACTACAATTTTGTCAAGAAAGGCATCCCCGCCGTGGTCTGGGAAAACGGGAAGGAACTGGTGGATCCCACCAAGCCCAACAAGTACCCCATGCCCGTCTGGTACCACAAGCCCTCTGACGAGTATCACCCGGACTGGGACCTCTCCGGCACCGTCGCCAACCTCCGCCTCCTCTTTTCCGTCGCCCTATCCCTGTCAAATACAGACTCCTTCCTAAAATAAAAGAGGTTCGAGCACAAAAGACCCTGTTCTGGTGCTCGAGGTTGGATTAACTTGTCCTTGCAAAAAAAAGAGAACGGAAATATTCCGTTCTCTTTTTTTGTGAGGACACGCAGATTTGAACTGCGGACCTCTTGCCTGTCAAGCAAGCGC
>CAMVJR010000122.1 GCA_947167855.1 uncultured Bacteroidales bacterium | reverse complement strand
TCTTGGCGCTCAGCTCCAGCAGGGCCAGTTTGTCTCCGCGCTGGGGAATCCTGAACGCCACGCCGGGAATCTCCACGTCCGGCAGGAAGGGCACGATGACCTCGGGCGAAAGCTGGCCGAATTTGTCCTCGATCTCTCCGATGAAGGTGGAGAGCACGGAGGCCTGCTCCTCCTCAATCTGGCTGCGGAAGCCCAGGTTCAGGCTCTGGACAATGGCGCCGCCGCGGATGCGGAGGAAGTTGCCAAAGGCCTCGGTCCCGTCAAAGACCAGGGAGAAGACATCGGCGTCGGTTTCGGCCGCCTGGGTGATGATGCTCTTGGCGTAGTGGCGTTCCAGGGTGCGCAGCTTGTCCTTGTACACCTGCGCCTCCTCAAAGGCCAGGCGGTCGGCGGCCTCGGTCATCAGGGTCTTGTAATGGCGGATGACCTCCGATCCGCGTCCGCTCAGGATGTGCACAATCTCTTCGATGTCCTGGGCATACTCCTTCTGGGACACCTTTCCCACGCACGGGGCGCCGCATTTGCCAATATGGAACTTGAGGCAGGGGCGGAACTTCCCGCGGAGGATGGCATCCGAGGTGATCTTGAGGGTGCAGGTGCGCAGCTGGTAAATTTCTCCAAAGAAGTCCACCAGGTTGCGCGCATGCAGCGCGCTGCTGTACGGGCCGAAGTAGCGGTTCCCCTTTCCCTTCTCGATGCGGCGGGTGATGAACACCCGGGGGAATTCCTCTCCGGTGACGCAGATCCAGGGATAGGTCTTGGAATCCTTGAGGAGGATGTTGTACTTGGGCTTGTACTGCTTGATGAGGTTGTTTTCCAACAGGAGGGCATCGGCCTCGGAGTCCACCACGGAGAACTGGGCGTCGGCAATCTTGCTTACCAGGATGCGCGTCTTGGTGTTCAGGCGCTCCGGCGGCACAAAGTACTGGGCCACGCGCTTGTGCAGATCCTTGGCCTTGCCCACGTAGATCACCTTCCCCTCTGCGTCGTAGTAACGGTATACGCCGGGGGAATGCGGGAAGAGGGCTATTTTCTCTTTTACGGTCATAGGGTCTTCTGTACAAAGGTAGTCCATTTTTGCATTATTAAGAAATTTTGCTTACATTTGCACGTTATTTAGCATTGAAAAAAAGAGATAAACGTAAACAATAAACTTAAAACCTACAATTATGACTAAGGAAGAAATCGTAAAGCAGGTCAAGGATATTATCGTTGACAAGCTTGGTGTCGAGGAATCCGCTGTCACCGAAAGTGCCAGCTTCACCAACGACCTCGGTGCCGATTCTCTGGACACCGTAGAGCTCCTTATGGAATTTGAGCGCGTATTCGGCATCAAGATTCCCGATGAGGAAACCAGCGGTATCGCCACTGTGGGCGACGCCATCGCAAAGGTAGCCGAAAAGGTGGGTGAGTAATTCTCATCGTCCCAATAAAAATCCCGGGCCATTTGGTCCGGGATTTTTTTATGCCTTTTTCCGTTAGTCCTTCGGGATGGCGAAGGTGATGCGGAACATGGGCGCCTTGCTGTCCTTGGGGCCATTGAGAATGGCGCAGTAGTAGCGGTCCTTGTCCAGCTCTGAGTTGTAGCTGTAGGTCTGCTGCGAGGAGGCGGACATATAGGAGGCCAGCATCATGTAATTATAGTAGTTGCTGTAACCGTATCCGCCGTAGCCACCATAACCATATCCGCCGTAACCACCGTATCCGCCGCCATACAGGCTGTTATAGTAGCTGGCGTACAGGAGGTTCTTGTAGTACTCGTTGTCGTACAGGGAGCCGTTGGCGTTGGCTACCTTCTCCGTGTGGATGGTCAGGAGCCAGATGTCTGCATCGGTGGCGGTATCCAGGTCCGTACGGGTGAGGATTTCCTGCACGTGGTAGGTGATGTCCGGTTTGTAAACCAGGGTGGAGCGGTCAATGTCTCCCTGGTCCTCCGTGGAGATGGAGGCGTCCGTGAGGCCGGCGAACGTGGGACGTTCCACGCCGCCCTCCGTCTCATACGTGGTCTGGATGGTGGGGCTCAGGATGGAAGGGAAGTACTTCAGGTCATCCAGGTCTTCCGGCAACCGGAAGGGGAGGATGATGGAGGCCTTGATGATGACGCCCTTATCCGGGTCTCCGCCCTTGGCGGCAATGGCCTCGCGGGTCTTGGTCTGGAGTTCCTTGGCCAGGATCACGGGCTTGAGTCCGCCGCCGCCTTCTACCAGCACCTTGTCTGTGACCGGTCCGGCCACGGTAGACTGGGTGGTGCGGTTAAAACAGTATTGGTAGAACTTGGTGTTGTTTGCAACGTATTCTTCTTCGTCGTAGAGCTCGGGTTCTCCGGGGATGATCAGGAAGGTGGAGTCTTTCTGCACGCCGTCCCAGGTGCTGTTCACGGTAAGGCGGCCAAAGTTGCTGTTCTGCACATAGTAGCTGCTGCTCACGGACAGGCAGGAGAATTTGAACATGTTGATTCTTCCTCCAATGCCCTCGGGCTCGCTGGTGCGGATATGGATACCGGGCAGGGCGGCTACGAGCTCGTCGTATTTATCTATTCCGTCTTCGTTCTCCTGGTCCTTGAACACGGGGCCAATCTCCTTGAGTTTGTCCACGAACTTCTGGGCATACTCCAGGTTGAAATTGAAGCTGATGGCGTTCTCTCCCTTGTACACGGGAAGACCGTTGGTAATGATCTGGGTCCCGTGGGGGATTTCCTGCGTGTTGCGGGTGTCGTCTTCGGAGGTGGGCAGGGGCTTGGTGAGCTCGGTTACGTAGAGGCTCTGGAAGATGTGGGCCTCGGAGTCCATGGAACAGGACACGGAGTCTGCCTCAAAGTACAGGGTAAAGCTCACGGCCTTGGGGTTGGTGCCCAGGTCCAGGGTGTCCAGCGCGGGAAGCAGGTTAAAGGCGGCTTCGCGCGTGGTGAGGCCGAAGACCTCGTCCCGGATGGCGCCAATGGTAAGGCGGGTGTCCGAATAACCCGAGAGGGTTTCGGCTGCCTTGAGCTGGATTTCTTCCAGCGGGAATTCTTGTGTATAGGTGTCGAACAGGAGGCTTTTGTCCACCAGTCCTTTCCCGAGGCTGCTGTCTACTTTGACGCAGCCGGGCAGAACCAGGGCTGCGGCCAGACACAGAACTAGGAAGTTTCTCTTCATACTAGCAGGTTGTCGTAAAAAGCGTTGTAGGAGTCCATATAGCGGCCGTCGGTCATTTCTTCCTCGTTGTAGGGGAGGACGGGGACGCCCAGGGTCTGGACATGCTGTACCAGGGCGGGGTTCACGTCCGGAGCACCCAGGATGATGCCGTCGGCGTACTGTGCGGCTAACTTTGCAAGTTCTATGCCGTCTGCATTATCCGAGAGGGAAACATCTTCCGGGCCGATGGCGCCGTACAGGATGGTCTGGTTGAAACCGGGGGACAGCTTGTCTTCCGTAACGTCGTCAAACAGGGACAGGACCACCTTGGAGTTGGAGAAGATAGGGTCGTCCTTGTAGGCTTTCTTGAGGTAAAGGGGCAGCACGTGGGAAATCCAGCCGCTGCAGTGGATGATATCCGGGGCCCAGCGGAGTTTCTTTACGGTTTCCAGGACGCCACGGGCAAAGAAGATGGCGCGTTCTCCGTTGTCTGCGAAGAACTGGCCGTTTTCGTCAAAGGCGGTCTGCTTGCGGCGGAAGTAGTCTTCGTTGTCAATGAAATAGACCTGGATACGGGCGGCCGATATGGATGCGACCTTGATGACGAGGGGACGGTCCACGTCCGAGATGATGATGTTCATGCCGGACAGGCGGATAACCTCGTGCAGTTGGTTCTTTCGTTCGTTGATGCTGCCGTAGCGGGGCATGAAGGCGCGGATCTCTTTCTTGCGCTCCTGGATACCCTGGGGAAGCTCACGGCATACCTTGGCCATCCGGGTCTCCGGAAGGTAAGGATACATCTCTGTGTTCACGAACAGAATCTTCTTGGCGGAATCTCCCATAGTTACTTACATTTAACCCACAAAGTTACTAAAAATTTTTGAGATTTTCGGCGCTTTCCGTAACTTTGGGGCGAAATGAAGAATTCAACCATGCGCCGCAGGCTCATCAGTGCCTGGATTTCTACGGTTGTCAGCCTCTCCTTGGTCCTGCTCCTGGTGGGGGTGGGCACTTTGCTGGTGGTCAACGCCCGCGAAGTGGGAGACTACTTCAAGGAAAACCTCCAGATCAACGTTCTCCTCAAGGACCAGGTTAACGAAGAAGAGGCCCTGGCCTATGAGTCCAAGATAGCGGCCCTTCCCGGCGTCCGCGCCACGCACTTCGTTTCCCGGGAGCAGGGCGTGGAAGAGATGACCCGCCTGCTGGGCAAGGACTTCCTGAACGTGTTTGAATCGGCCCCGGTACCTCTTTCCATCGACGTCAACCTGGAGGCGGCCTATGTGTCGTCGGACAGCCTGGAGGTGATGAAGGCCCAGCTGGCCAAGTCCCCTCTGGTAGAAGAGGTGGTCTATCAGGTTTCCCTGGTGGAGGCCCTCAACCAGAACCTCCAGCGCATCTCCCTGGCCCTTTCCCTGATGGTGGCGGTGCTCCTGTTCATTTCCTTTGTTCTCATCAGCAACACCGTCCGGCTGGATCTCTTTAACCGGCGCTTCAGTATTTATACCATGCATCTGGTGGGTGCCACCCGGGCGTACATCCGTGCTCCTTTTGTGGGACGGGCGGCTCTGCAGGGCCTCTTTGCGGCCCTCATCGCCATCATCCTGCTGGTGGGCGGCCTGTTCTTCCTCAAGGACGAGTTCGCCCAGATGTTCAAGATCTTCACCTTGGACAGCCTCCTGCTCACGATGGGCGTGATGGTCCTGGTGGGCCTCTGCGTCTGCACCCTCAGTACCTTTGTGGTGGTCAACCGGCTGGTCGGTTATAACCGAGACCAGCTTTACGCGTATTGATTATGGCAAAAATCACAGATAACAAACCGGACAAGTCCGAAAAGATGGCCCTCACCGCCAAGAGCCTCCGCTTTATGATAGCGGGCCTGGCCGTGCTGGCCGCCGGTTTCCTCCTCCTGTCCGGAGGCGGATCCGAAGACCCCAACGTATTTAACTACGCCATGTTTGACTTCCGCCGCCTGGTGGCCGCTCCCATCGTGATCGTGGCCGGCATCGTGCTGGAAGTGGTGGCCATCATGGGCCGATTTAAAGAGAATAAGTAATGGACTGGTGGCAGGCTATACTTTTAGGACTCGTTCAGGGTTTGACCGAGTTCCTCCCCGTGTCCAGCTCCGGACACCTTATGATTTTCAAAGAACTGTTGGGCGTAGACGGAGAAGGCTTCCTGGACTTTACCGTCACCGTGCACTTTGCCACGGTGCTGGCCACGCTGGTGGTGTTCTGGGGCGCCATTGTAAAGCTTCTGAAGGGCTTCTTCAAGTTCAAGTATAACGACGAGACAGACTACATCTGCAAGATCCTGGTCTCCTGCATTCCGGTGGCCCTGGTGGGCTTCCTGTTCAAGGACCAGGTGGAGGCGCTCTTTGGCGGAACGCTCAAGAACGTAGCCATCGGCCTTTGCGTGACGGCCGTCC
>CAMVJR010000121.1 GCA_947167855.1 uncultured Bacteroidales bacterium | reverse complement strand
GCAATGACTACATTGCCGGTCTTATCCGTTTTGCAGGCCAGGCCGCGGTCTGCGGCGAACTTCTGCAGATAAGCGGTGATGGGGCCTTCGTGGCCGGATTCGCGGGGGATACGGGTGATTTCCTGAAAGAAGTGGAGAACAGATGCGGAGTCCATAATTACATTTCTATTTTAATCTCTCAAATATACGGATTAAAACGGGGATTTCCTATGAAATGTCGGCTATTCTGCGTAAATTTGCCCACTATTTTGATGAAATGAACTTCTTAACCTTACAACAGGCCGAGGAAGTAGTCTTCCACGGCAAACCGCTCAACCTGGACCCCGCCGCCATGGCAGAGGTGGAGCGTTGCTACAAGTTCCTGGAGCAATTCCACAAAGACAAAGTCATTTACGGTATCAACACCGGCTTTGGCCCCATGGCCCAGTGGCGCGTAGACGACCAGCATCTGAAAGACCTTCAATACAATATTATCCGCAGCCATTCCACCGGAGCCGGCAAGCCCCTGGGAGACGCTTCCGTCCGGGCCGCCATGGTAGCCCGCGTGGGTACCTTCCTGCAGGGCAAGTCGGGCATCCACCCGGAGGTGGTGAAGCTGCTGGTAGAATTCATCAACCGCGGCATCTGCCCTTATATCCCGCGTCACGGCAGCGTGGGCGCCAGCGGAGACTTGGTGCAACTGGCCCACATGGCCCTTACGCTCATCGGAGAGGGAGAGGTGCATTACAAAGGGGAGTGGCGTCCTTCGGCCCAGGTCATGGCCGAATGCGGCCTCAAGCCCATGCAGATCCACATCCGCGAGGGGCTGTCGGCCGTCAATGGCACGTCCGTGATGACGGGCATTTCCCTGGTCAACCAGTTCCAGGCCCGCATCCTGCTGGACTGGGCCACCCTGGCCGCCGTCTGGATGAATGAGATAGCCGGTTCTTACGATGACTTCATGGCCGAACCCCTGAACGAGTGCCGCCGCCAGAAGGGTCAGCAGGTGATTGCCCGCCGCCTGCGGGAGCTCGCGGCCACATCGGCCTGCTTCTCCAAGCGGGAGATCGATCTCTACTCCGGAGAAAACAAGGAGGCGGTCTTTGAGAAGAAGGTGCAGGCCTATTATTCCCTGCGCTGCACCCCGCAGATCCTGGGCCCCATCTACGACACGCTGGCCAATACGGCGGAGGTGCTGGAGAACGAGCTCAACTCTGCCTGCGACAATCCCATTGTGGATCCGGACACCCAGTACGTATATCATGGTGGCAATTTCCACGGAGATTACGTGTCCCTGGAAGAAGATAAAGTAAAGATTGCATTGGTACGTCTTACCATGCTCACGGAAAGGCAGTTGAATTACCTGTTCCATGACCGTATCAACAACATTCTGCCCCCGTTCCTGAACAAGGGAACCCTGGGTCTGAACTACGGCATGCAGGCCTGCCAGTTTACAGCTACGTCCACCACGGCCGAGAGCCAGACCCTGGCCATGCCCAACTACGTGCACAGCATCCCCAACAACAACGACAACCAGGATATCGTGTCCATGGGCACCAACACCGCGTTGCTCTGCCGTCAGGTGGTGGAGAACGCCTTCCAGGTGATGGCCATCCACTTCATCGCCCTGGCGCAGGCTACGGACTGCCTGGGCATCCAGGACAAGCTCTGCGATACCTCTAAGGCCGTTTACAAGCAGATCCGCGCCATCCAGCCGGAGATTCTGGAAGACACGCCTTTCTACAAGGAAATAGCCCAGGTAATCATTTACCTCAAGCGGATGCCGCTCAAGCTGCGCTAGTTTCCCTGCCATTTTGTCAGAAAAGCCGTTGCTCTTTGCAATGGCTTTATTTTTGTGTATATTTGTGTGATTTAAACCAAATATATCTATGATTACACACGATCTTCGGGTACTGGCCGATGCGATCATTGACAAGAAAGGACAAAATGTGGTTTCCCTTGACCTGAGGGGCATTGACGGCGCCATCACGGACTTCTTCGTGGTGTGCGACGGTTCCAACACCACCCAGGTGGGCGCCATTGCCAACAATATAGCAGAAAAGATGAAGGAAGAGGGCCACACCCTCTACCGCAGTCAGGGAGAAGGCAACAACTTCTGGATCATCCAGGACTACGGCAACATTGTAGTGCACATCTTCCTCAAAGAATACCGGGATTTCTACCGCCTGGAAGACCTCTGGGCCGATGTTCCCCGCAAAGAATACAAGGAGCGCAAGGCTCCTGCCAAAAAGACCCAAGAATAAAGAATGGCCAACGAAAAGAAACAACAAGACCCCAAGGGCGGTCGCAAGATATTCTCTATCCGTTTCAACCTTTCCTGGTTGTATTTCCTGCTGCTGGTGGGCATCGGGTATCTCCTGATGAACAACCAGCGCAGCGCCGCACCGGAAAAGATTGAATGGGCAGAGGTACAGACCATGATCCGCGAAGGAGACGTTGCAGAAATCACCTTCGTGAGAAACGACTACAAGGGAGAGATCAAGATTAGACCCGAGAAACTGGGCAAGTACGCCGAGAAATTCCGCGGAGGCGCCGTCCCCAAGCGCGCCCCGCAGTTCTATTTCCTGGTTTCCAGCAAGTTTGACCCGGAGCAGAGCTTCGGCCAGCTCAATGCAGATCTTCCTGTGGAGAGCCAGTTCAAAGTGATCATCCGCAACGAGGAACACCTCTGGATGGATATCTTCCAGATGGCCTTCCCGCTGCTGCTGTTCATCCTCTTCTGGGTATGGATGTTCCGGGGTATGAACCGCGGAGCCGGCGGTCCCGGCGGCCCCGGTGGCTTCAATCCTTTCAATACCGGCAAGTCTACCGCCCGTGAAACGGAGAAGGGAGACGTCAATGTCACCTTCAAGGATGTAGCCGGCCTGTATGGTGCCAAAGAAGAAGTGATGGAAATTGTGGATTTCCTCAAGAATCCCCAGAAATACACCGCCCTCGGCGGTAAAATCCCCAAGGGAGCCCTCCTGGTGGGCCCTCCCGGAACCGGTAAGACCCTCCTGGCCAAGGCCGTGGCAGGGGAGGCCAACGTGCCCTTCTTCTCCATCTCCGGATCCGACTTTGTAGAGATGTTCGTGGGCGTGGGTGCCTCCCGTGTCCGTGACCTCTTCCGCCAGGCCAAGGAAAAAGCCCCCTGCATTGTGTTCATCGATGAGATTGACGCCGTGGGCCGTGCCCGCGCCAAGAACGGAGGCTTCTCCTCCAACGACGAGCGCGAGAATACGCTCAACCAGCTCCTGACAGAGATGGACGGCTTTGGTACCAACAGCGGTGTCATTGTGCTGGCTGCCACCAACCGAGCCGACATCCTGGACCAGGCCCTCATGCGTGCCGGCCGATTCGACCGCCAGATCCATGTGGAGCTGCCGGAGCTCAAGGAGCGCGAGGAAATCTTCAATGTGCACCTCCGCGGCATCAAGGTGGCCGATGACTTTGACGTCAAATTCATGGCCAAGCATACGCCCGGTTTCTCCGGGGCTGATATTGCCAACGTGTGCAACGAGGCCGCCCTTACCGCTGCCCGCAACAACCACGAGAAGGTAACCCAGCAGGACTTCCTGGACGCCGTAGACCGCATCATCGGCGGCCTGGAGCGCAAGTCCAATACCATCATGACGCCCGCTGAAAAGCGCACCACCGCCTATCACGAGGCCGGTCACGCCCTGGTGGGCTGGCTGCTCCCGTATGCAGACCCGGTGTTCAAGGTGAGCATCATCCCCAGAGGCAAGGCCCTGGGTCTTACCTGGAGCCTGCCCGAAGAACGCAAGAACTGGTCCAAGAGCGTGATGCTGGACCAGATGAGCATGCTCATCGGCGGCCGTGTGGCAGAGGAAGTCATCAACGGAGAGCCCTCTTCGGGCGCCCTCAATGACCTGGAGCGCATGACTGGCATGGCTTACAGCATGGTCCAGTACATGGGTATGAGCGAGAAGGTGGGAACGGTCTCCTTCTATGACTCCTCAGGCGCAAAGGGTTACAACCTGGTCAAGCCGTATTCCGAGAAAACGGCCGAACTCATGGACCAGGAAGTGAAGGCCATCGTGGACGGTGTACACCAGCGTACCCGCAAGATCATAGACGACCATAAAGCTGAATTTATGCAGCTGGGAGCCCTTCTTTTGGAAAAAGAAGTTATCTTTGCAGAAGATATTGAAAGGATCCTCGGCCCCAAGGTGAAACCCGCGGTGGAAGACCAGTTCACACCAGAAGAACCAATAGCACCCGCTAATGAATAGTACAGTCAAGCGCACCATATTTGGAGTCCTGTTCCTGGCAGTCATGCTGGGGGGACTCCTTTTCCATGAAATTCTGTACACCATCCTCTTTGCCTTCATCACCTTTGTGATGCTCAAAGAGTTTTACAGCATGACCATGGGGGAGGCCTACAAGCAGTCTCAGAGATCGGCCACTGTAGGCGGTGTCATCTTCTTCCTGTCTGCCAACAGCTACTTCTTTGGAGGTTTCCACCTCACGTCGCTGGTGGGCATGGGTCTGCTCGTCATTTTCCTGCTCATGGTCGAATCCATCTTCACCTATAAGGAGAACGATGAATTCCTCAAGACCGGCTACCTGTATGCAGGTCTTCTGTATATCGGCCTGCCGCTGGCCCTCTCCAATGCCGTGGTTTTCCGGACCGGAGAATTCAGCGGCCTCCTGATGGTGGCTTTCTTCTGCATCATCTGGGCATCTGACGTAGGTGCATACTGCTTTGGCATGCTCCTGGGCCAGAAATCCTGGAGCAAGAAGATGTGCCCCGCCATCTCTCCCAAGAAATCCTGGGCCGGATTCTGGGGCGGCATGCTCATGGCCATGCTGGCCGGTGCCATCCTTTACTGGACGGGGCTCTTTGCGTTCCCCATCTGGCACTGCCTCATTGTATCGGCCCTCATGCATGTGACGGGCGTGTTGGGGGATTTGTTTGAATCCCTCTGGAAGCGCTCTACCGGCGTCAAGGACTCCGGCAACCTCATCCCTGGGCATGGCGGCCTCATGGACCGTTTTGACAGCGCCCTGTTCGCCATTCCCACGGGCTTCTTCTACCTTCTCATCTTCGGACTTGTTTAGCTTATGAAACTTACTAAAATAGACAACGACTCCTACGGAACCATCCTGACCTCGTGGTGCATCTGTGCCGTGCTCATTTTCTTAACGGCCCGGTACATTCCCATCCTGTGGATCAGCATTCCGCTGTGCGCCGCCATGGTGGTGTTCATGGTGTTCATCACCTGGTTCTTCCGGGTCCCGGACCGCGAAACGCCCAACCCGCAGCAGAAGAACCTGGTCACTTCCGTGGCAGACGGTAAGGTGGTCATTGTAGACAAGGTATTTGAGAAGGAATACCTCCAGCGGGAGTGCATCCAGATTTCCGTGTACATGGACTTCTTTGACGTCCACTGCAACTTCTGGCCCATCTCCGGTGAAGTTACCTATTATAAGTATCATCCCGGCAAGTACCTCCTGGCCTTCCATCCCAAGTCTTCAGAACTCAACGAGCATTCCTCCTCCTGCCTCAAGAATGAGTACGGAGAGGTGTTCTTCAAGCAGATTGCCGGCACGT
>CAMVJR010000120.1 GCA_947167855.1 uncultured Bacteroidales bacterium | reverse complement strand
GCAGAACCTCACCCTTGAGGGCGGTGAACACCTGGGACATGTTGCGGATTTCGTTCTCGCGGACGGCAGGATCGCTGTACATGGAGAGGACGCGGAGGATGAGTTCCTTGTCTTCGATGTTGCTTTCTGCTACCAGATGCTGGAAGCCTTCCCAGTCTTCACCTACGCTGCGCACGGTGGGATCCAGGGTGTCGTGGCCCTTGGTGATCTTGTCCCAGGCCTTGGAAGCGCTCTCGGAACGGTTGCCGGAGAGCTTGTTGTTGAGCTTCTCGGCTCCTTCGGGGGAGGCGTAGGCCACAATCTCGGTGCTCTTGACGGTGGTGCGTTCATCTGCGTTGGCGGCATCCAGGGCGGCCAGGAATTCCTTCACGGACTGTCCCTTGAGCTCGGAATTGCGGACCTCGGAGCTGTTGACCAGGTACTTGATCTGGCCTTCCTTGGAGGCCACGATTACATCCTGGTAGTTGTCTTTCTTGAAGGCTACGTTACCGGCCTTCTTCACCAGCATGTAGGTGGTGTAGGCACCGTCGGCCACTTTCTTGGTGGGGAGGTTCACGGTCTTCTTGCCGGCGACCACCTGGGCGCGGAGCTCCAGATGGCTCTTTTCCATACCGGGGACATAGTCAAAGTGCAGGCGCTCGGTCACGCTCTGGCCGGCGGCGGCAACCACTTTGTAGTTGTTCTTTACTTTTTCGCCCTGGTACTTGATGGGCTTCATGGCGGCTTCACCGCCTTCGTAAACAATCACGGGGGTAACCTCCATCACCACGTTGGGATTGAAATAGTCCTTGGGGTAGGTGACGGTGACTACGGGATCAATGTTGCCGGCAACCACTTCCAGGACGGAAGGCTCACAGGTAACTTTTACGTTTTCGGCCATTTTGGCCATTTTCTCGGGGGATGCGCAGGCCACGGCAAGCGTAGCGGCAGCAAAGAAAATCAGGAATTTTTTCATATGTCATTTAAACTTATGCGGGAATACAAAGATAATAATAAAAATTAAAAAAACTCCCGGTCCGTAGGACCAGGAGTTTAACTTGCATAGCCTGTGTGCGGGCTTATTCGTCCTCGGGTGCAGCCTCGGGGTTCTGCTGGGTCACAGGGAAGTCCACGGTGGCGGCTTCCTCAGCGGCGGATTCGGCCTGGTTCACGATACCGGAACCAATGGCCTCGTTGGTGCCGCTCTGGGTGCTGCCGCGGTTTACGAACACGGTGAGGATGGAAACCACCAGGATGAAGCTCACGAGATACCAGGTAGCTTTTTCCAGGATGGTGGCCGTCTGGCGCACGCCCAGGGTCTGGTTGGCAGAAGTGAAATTGGTAGCGAGACCGCCGTCCTTACCGTTCTGAAGGAGGACGACCGCAATCAGGAGAATGGCCGCAATAATGATGAGGACCAATAAAATTACAAATGCAGTTGACATATGTTATTACTATTTATATACTTGTTATACACTTGCCTCTGACTCCAAAGAGTCAATAAGGGATGCAAAGTAAGCACTTTTTTCCGGAAAATCCAAAATCAGACGGGAATAAATGCGTTTTGCCTCCTCCGGACGGCCCTGTTCCACAAAAATCCGGGCCAAAGTTTCGGTAGCAAAGCGTTCCGCCACGGGGGAGGAGTCTTCTGCCTGGGCGGGGGCTTCGGAGCGCACCTGGGTGGCAAAGCGGGAGAAGATGTTGTCCGTCCCTTTCTTGACGTTGTCGTACTGGGCCTGGGAGAAGTAGTCTCCACCCACCACGTGCACCTGGTGGGCGGGCTGGGCAGTTTCCGTGGTGGCGGGCTCCAGGTAGGAGGCCAGAAGCTCCTGGACGTCCTTGTCGGAATAGTCGGCCTGACGGGAGTGCTTGAGGAGTTTCACCAGCAGGCCGCGGTCCGGCAGGTACAGGGCCTCGGGGGCATACTGGTCCTCATCCCAGGTGTCTCCCATCTGGGACATCCGGCGGCACAGTTCCAGGCGGGCGCCGCTGTACCAGGGATACAAGTTTACCACCCCCACCAGTTCGTCCAGGTTGAGGGTATGAATGTTTATGCGCGTGGAGCCTACCATTGTGCTACGGTTGCGTTGAATATATCTTCTACCAGTTTCTCGATGATGGATTCGCAGAGGCCGGCTTCTACGGAATCCAGCGACAGGGAGGCGTCAAAGTCCTCGTAGGCGCTGAAGCTTTGGGAAACGTCGTCCTCCGGATATTTGTGGTTGGTGAACTCAATCTTGACGTTCACGGTGAGGCGGTTCTGGGCGGCCTGCTCGTCGGCCGTCACGGCGGCGGTCTTGATGTCGTAGCCGGTTACCTCCACCACCAGTTCCAGGTCTCCGTCCTGGTCCACCTGTTCCAGGCGGGTGAGCTTGCGGAACTTCTCCTGCAGGGCCTCGGTGAGGTCTCCGGACAGGCTGGGGTTCACGCGCAGGGCCTTGTACTCCACATAGGGGATGGTAATGGTCTGCACGTCCGGCTGGATGGATGTGCCCGTGAAAGAATAGATTCCACAGGAGGCGACCAGAAGGGCCGATGCTAATATGACAACCAGGCGCTTCATTTCTTTCTGTATTCGGGGGGCAGTTTGCGGTAGAGGGTGCGCTCGCTCATGCCCAGTTCTTCGGCGGCCTTCTTGCGGTTGCCGTGGTATTTCTCCAGGGCCTGGCGGATAAGCTCTTCCTCCGAGCGGCGTACGCTCAGGGACGGTTCCTCCACGGGAGCGGGCTGCTCTTCCTGGTCCTGCCATTCGGCCTCATCCTCCATCACGGGGGCGGGGGCGGCTACGGGCGGCGCCGGCAGCTCCCGACGGTCCATGCGGGCCTTGAGGGCGTCCACCTCCTGCTTGAGGTCCAGGATGGCCTTGAAAATGGCCTGGCGCTCCTCGGCCCCCAGGGAAGAGGACTGCGGCTGCGGACCTTCGTACAGCATGGGGATGGGCTCCCCTTCTTCCAGCGGCATGAACGGCTGGAGCTCCTGGGCCGATAGCTCAATGCGCTGGAGCGTGGGCGTCACCTTCTGGGAAAGCTGGGCGGTGAGGGACTGCGTGAAGCCCTGCAGCTGGCGGATGTTGCCCGGCCAGCGGTATTGCTCCAGCAGCCTGATGGCGTCCGGCTTGAGGGATATCTTGCACATGCCGTTCACTTCCGAGAAGTCCGAGGTGAACTTGCGGAACAGCAAGTAAATGTCCGATTTGCGTTCCCGCAGGGCGGGGATGCGGATCTGGGCGGCGCTGAGGCGGAAGTAGAGGTCTTCGCGGAACTTGCCGCGCTTGACGGCCTCGTACAGGTGCACGTTGGTGGCGGCTACAATGCGAACGTCCGTATGCTCCACCTTGTTGGAACCCACCTTGCGGAACTCGCCGCTCTGCAGCACGCGCAGCAGCAGGGCCTGGGATTCCAGGGGGAGTTCGGCAATCTCGTCCAGGAAGAGGGTGCCTCCATCGGCCTCCTCAAAATAGCCCTTGCGGTTGTCTACCGCGCCGGTGAAGGAGCCTTTGACATGGCCGAAGAGTTCCGAGTTCACCAGTTCCTTGGGCAGGGCGCCGCAGTTGACCACAAAGAAAGGTCCCTGTTTGCGGGTGCTGTACTGATGGATGATGCGTGCCACGTTCTCCTTACCCACGCCGCTTTCTCCCTGAATGAGCACACTCAGGCCGGTGGGGGCAAACTTCACGGCCGTCTCCAGCGCCTCGTTGAGGGCGGGGTCGTTGCCGATGATATCGTATTTGTTCTTTAACGCCTGTAAATCCATAGTCTTGCAAAGATACGAATTATTTGGAATAAATCTGCCATTTTGTCAGTTTGTTGCAAGGGGAACAAAGATTGAAGAAGGGAAGGGCAAAAGGAGAAAGAATTATGGAACAGAACAACAGCAACTTTTTGGAACGCTTTGCGATCAACCTCAACGAGAGGGCCTCGCAGGGCAAGTTGGACCCGGTGATCGGCCGGGACGACGAGATCCGTCGTGTGCTCCAGATTCTGTCTAGACGCACGAAGAACAATCCCATCCTGGTGGGCGAGCCCGGCGTGGGCAAGACCGCCATCTCTGAGGGCATCGCCCAGAACATCGTGAACGGGCAGGTGCCGGAAAACCTGAAATCCAAGAAAGTCTATTCCCTGGACATGGGTGCCCTGATCGCGGGCGCAAAATATCAAGGTGAGTTTGAGGAGCGCCTCAAGGGCGTGGTCAAGGAAGTCGTTGACAGCGCCGGCGAGATCATCCTCTTTATCGACGAGATCCACACCCTGGTGGGTGCGGGCCGAAGCTCCGGAGCCATGGATGCCTCCAACATCCTCAAGCCCGCGCTGGCGCGAGGCGAGCTCAGAACCATCGGCAGCACCACCCTGGATGAGTATCAGAAGTACTTTGAGGCCGATAAGGCCCTGGAGCGCCGCTTCCAGATGGTCATGGTGGACGAGCCTTCCCCCGCGGAGAGCATCGCCATCCTGCGTGGCCTGAAGGAGCGCTATGAGAACCACCACAAGGTGCGCATCGAGGACGACGCCCTCATTGCCGCTGTGAACCTGAGCCACCGCTACATCACCAGCCGTTTCCTGCCGGACAAGGCCATCGACCTAGTGGACGAAGCCGCCTCCAAGCTCCGCCTGGAGATGAATTCCGTCCCCGAGCCCATTGACGACCTCAACAGCGCCATCCGCCAGAAGGAGATCGAGCGCGAGGCCATCAAGCGCGAGGGCGTGAGCACCAAGCTGGAGAAACTGGAGGCCGAACTCAAAGACCTGCAGGCCCAGCGGGAAGGGCTCATGAAACGCTGGAACGAGGAAAAGGACATCCTGGGCGGCCTGCAGACGGCCCGTCAGGAGCTGGAAGACCTGAACCTCCAGGCCAAGACGGCCGAACGCAGCGGCGACTACGCCAAGGTGGCCGAAATCCGCTACGGCAAGATGGCCCAGACCCAGAAGCGCATCGACGACCTCACCGCCAAGGCCGAGGCCATCAAGGATCCGCTGGTGACGGAAGCCGTAACGCCCCAGGACATTGCCGAGGTGGTGGCCAAGTGGACCGGCATCCCCGTGAACCGCATGCTGGAAAGCGAGAAGGAGAAGCTCCTGCGCATGGAATCCGAGCTACACAAGCGCGTGGTGGGCCAGGACGAGGCCATCCGCGCCGTGGCCGATGCCGTGCGCCGCAGCCGCGCCGGCCTTTCCAGCGAGAAGCGCCCCATTGGCTCCTTCCTCTTCCTGGGTACCACGGGCGTGGGTAAGACCGAACTGGCCAAGGCCCTGGCCGCGTTCCTGTTCAACGACGAGAACATGATGACCCGTATCGACATGTCCGAGTACCAGGAGCGTCATACCGTTTCAAGACTGGTGGGCGCGCCTCCGGGATACGTGGGATACGATGAGGGCGGCCAGCTCACCGAGGCCGTTCGCCGTAAGCCGTACAGCGTAGTGCTGCTGGACGAGATTGAGAAAGCCCATCCGGACGTATTCAATGTGCTCCTGCAGGTGTTGGACGACGGCCGCCTCACGGATAACAAGGGTCGCACGGTGGACTTCAAGAACACCATCCTCATCATGACCTCCAACGCCGGGGCCGATATCATCCAGAGCTACATGGA
>CAMVJR010000119.1 GCA_947167855.1 uncultured Bacteroidales bacterium | reverse complement strand
ATCCGCACGAGCTCATCATCTATGGCGGCAACGGCGCCATCTTCCAGAACTGGGCACAGTACCGGCTGGTGATGCAGTACCTGGCCACCATGACGGATGAGCAGACGCTGGTGATGTACTCCGGCCATCCGCTGGGCCTCTTCCCCAGCCACAAGGACGCCCCGCGCGTGATTGTGACCAACGGCATGGTCATTCCCAACTACTCCAAGCCCGACGACTGGGAGCGTTTCAACGCCCTGGGCGTTTCGCAGTACGGCCAGATGACGGCCGGTTCCTACATGTACATCGGCCCGCAGGGCATTGTGCACGGCACCACCATCACGGTGATGAACGCCGCCCGCAAGCAAGGCGGCAGCCCGGCCGGCAAGCTGTTCGTAACAGCGGGTTTGGGCGGCATGAGCGGTGCCCAGCCCAAAGCCGGTAACATTGCCGGCGTAGTAAGCGTAACGGCAGAGATTAATCCCAAGGCCGCGCAGAAGCGCTATGAGCAGGGCTGGGTGGACGAGCTCCACACCAACCTGGACGAGCTCATCCCCCGCATCCGGAAGGCGGTAGCCGCCAAGGAAGTGGTATCCCTGGCCTATGTGGGCAACGTGGTAGACCTGTGGGAGCGCCTGGCGGCAGACCACATCCACGTGGACCTGGGCAGCGACCAGACCTCCCTGCACAACCCCTGGGCCGGCGGTTACTACCCCGTGGGACATTCCCTGGAAGAGTCCAAGGAAATGATGGCCGATGACCCCGACGCCTTCCGCGCCGCCGTGCAGAACTCCCTCCGCCGGCAGGTGGCCGCCATCAATCAATTGTCTGCCGAAGGCATGTACTTCTTCGATTACGGCAACGCTTTCCTCCTGGAAAGCTCCCGCGCCGGAGCCGATGTCCTCAAGGCCGACGGCACCTTCCGCTACCCCTCCTACGTGCAGGACATCATGGGCCCCATGTACTTTGACTATGGCTTCGGCCCTTTCCGTTGGGTGTGCATGAGCGAAAAGCCCTCCGACCTGCAGAAGACCGACGAACTGGCCATCCAGGTTCTCTCGGAAATGGCCCAGAACTCCCCCGAAGAGATAGCCGGCCAGATGCGGGACAACATCCACTGGATCCGCGAAGCCGGCCGCAACAACCTGGTGGTAGGCTCCCAGGCCCGCATCCTCTACGCAGACTGCGAGGGCCGCACCAAGATTGCCCTGGCCTTCAACGAGGCCATCCGCAAAGGTGAACTGGAAGGCCCGGTGGTATTGGGCCGAGACCATCACGACGTCTCCGGAACCGATTCCCCCTTCCGCGAAACCTCCAACATCTACGACGGCAGCCGCTTTACAGCCGATATGGCCGTGCAGAACGTGATTGGTGACGGTTTCCGCGGCGCTACCTGGGTAAGCATCCACAACGGAGGCGGCGTGGGCTGGGGAGAAGTCATCAACGGCGGCTTCGGCATGGTCATCGACGGTTCCGAGGACAGCGCCCGTCACATCCGCGAGATGCTGTTCTGGGACGTGAACAACGGCATTGCCCGCCGCAGCTGGGCCCGCAACAGCGCAGCCCGTTTTGCCATCGAGCGCGAAATGGCCCGTACCCCGCAGCTCAAAGTCACCCTCCCGAGCGAGGCCGATGAAGAATTAATCCGAAAAAGCTTAAACTAATGCATAGTATATCCCATGCCCATCTCTCCCTGGAGAGAGTGAAAGAAATCCTTGACAAGCACGAAAAACTGACCTTGTCGCAGGAAGCCGTAGACGCTATTGTGAAGTGCCGCGCGTACCTGGACAAGAAAATGGAAGACCTGGACCGCCCCATCTATGGCATTACCACGGGGTTCGGGTCCCTGTATAACGTAAACATTCCCAAGGAGGACCTGAGCCAGTTGCAGCACAACCTGGTCATGTCCCACGCCTGCGGAACCGGCGAAAAGGTGCGCCCGGCCATTGTGAAACTGATGCTGCTCCTGAAGGTGCAGAACCTCTCATACGGCCACTCCGGCGTGCAGCTCATTACCGTACAGCGCCTGGTGGACATGTTCAACGAAGACATCCTGCCCGTGGTTTACCAGCAGGGCTCCCTGGGTGCCTCCGGAGACCTGGCACCCCTGGCCCACCTGAGCCTGCCGCTCATCGGCCTGGGAGAAGTCCTGTATAAAGGAAAAATCCGGCAGGCGGCCGATGTCTGGAAGGAAAAGGGCTGGCAGCCCATCACCCTGCAGAGCAAGGAAGGCCTGGCCCTCCTCAACGGTACGCAGTTCATGAGCGCCCATGCCATCTGGAGCATCCTCAAGAGCATACGCCTGAGCCGCTGGGCAGACCTGATTGGAGCCATGTCCCTGGATGCCTACGACGGCCGCATCGAGCCTTTCCTGCCCCTGACGCACCAGCTTCGGCCCCATACCGGACAGATCCTCACCGGAAAGAAGTTTATGGAGGTCCTGGAAGGCAGCGAGCTCATAGGCCGCGCCAAGGAGCACGTGCAGGATCCGTACAGCTTCCGCTGCATCCCGCAGGTGCACGGAGCCGTCAAGGACAATATCCTGTATGTGAAGTCCGTCATCGAGAATGAGATCAATTCGGCCACGGATAACCCCAATATCTTCCCGGACGAGGACATGGTAATAAGCGCCGGCAACTTCCACGGAGAGCCCATCGCCATTCCCATGGACTCCCTGGCCATTGCTATGAGCGAGCTGGCCAGCATCTCCGAGCGCCGTACGTACCAGCTCATCCACGGCCTGAGAGGCCTTCCCAAATACCTGGTCACCGAGCCCGGTCTCAACAGCGGTTTCATGATTCCGCAGTACACCGCCGCCAGTATCGTGTCCCAGAACAAGGGGCTCTGCTGGCCCGCCTCCTGCGACTCCATCCCGTCGTCCCAGGGACAGGAAGACCACGTGTCCATGGGTTCCAACAGTGCCACCAAGCTGGTGCGCGTAGTGGACAATGTGGAGACGGTGCTGGCCATCGAACTGTTCAACGCCGCCCAGGCGCTGGAGTTCCGCCGTCCGGCCAAGTCCTCCCCTCTTCTGGAGCGCATCTACGCAGACTACCGCCAGGTAGTCCCCTTTGTCCAGACAGACACCTACATGAGTCCCCTCATTGCCAAATCTGTTGAGTTTATAAGGAATGAACAGTATCTCTAAGGTAATACCTTCAAAACCCCTCCGCTTCGCTGCGGCCCTCCCACCGGCTTCGCCGGCGGGCCCCTCCCTCTAATCGCCGAGGGTGGCGAAGGTTTTGAAGATATTACCTTAGAGAATAGTTATTATTATGATTATTAAGAATATAGGTCTACTGGTAGGAATTCAGCCGGAGAGCGTGCTGCGCGTAGAAGGCGCTGCACAGGGCTCCACCGGCATACTGGAGAATGCCTGGCTGAAGATAGAGGATGGCCGGATTGTAGACTTTGGTTCAGGTTCCGTCATGCCCGGCTCCGACCGGGAATCCATCGACGCCCACGGCGGAATGGTCATGCCCGGATTCTGCGACAGCCACACGCATGTGGTGTATGCCGGCAGCCGGGACGGAGAGTTCCTGGACAAGATCAACGGCCTGTCCTATGAGGAGATCGCGGCCCGGGGCGGCGGCATCCTCAATTCGGCCGATCTGCTGCACCGCACCTCCGAGCAAGACCTGTATGAGCAATCGATGGTGCGGGTGCAGGAGATGATGGCCAAGGGCACCGTGGCGCTGGAAATCAAGAGCGGCTACGGGCTTTGTCCGGAGGGAGAGATGAAGATGTTAAGGGTCATTGACCGGATCAAAAAGAGCATCCCCGCCGCGGTCAAAAGCACCTTCCTGGGGGCCCACGCCGTAGGGCGGGGCTATACCCACGAGGAGTATGTGCAGACGGTCATTGATATGATTCCGGAGGCAGCGGAGTACGCAGACTTTGTGGACGTCTTCTGCGACGAAGGCTTCTTCACGGTGGAGGATACGGACCGCATCCTCACGGCGGCGGAGCATCTGCTCACGCCCAAGATCCACGCCAACGAGCTGGCCGTGAGCGGTGGCGTACAGGTGGGCGTGAAGCATCAGGCGCTGTCCGTAGACCACCTGGAGCGCACCACGGACGCGGAGATATCGGCCTTGAAAGGTACCTGGACCATGCCTACCATGCTGCCGGGGTCTTCCTTCTTCCTGGGGCTTCCTTACGGCCAGGCCAAAGACTATATCAAAGCAGGTCTGGGTGTGGCCCTGGCCAGCGACTACAATCCCGGCTCCTCCCCTTCCGGAGACATGCGCTTTGTGATGGCCCAGGGCTGCATCAAGATGCGCCTGACGCCCATCGAGGCGTTCAATGCCGTTACCCTCAACAGCGCCTACGCCATGGGCGTGAGCACGGAGTACGGTTCCATTACCCCCGGCAAAAAGGCCGCCCTCATCCTTACCCAGCCCGGCTGGGACCTCACCAAACTCGCTTACCAGTACCAAACTCCCTTTATCCGTCAAGTCATCCTATGAAACGCATCCTTCCCCTCCTGCTGCTGGCCGTAGCCTGCACGTCCAAGCCCGCTGTCTTCAACATTACCGATTACGGCGCCCAGCCCGGCACCGTTTGCACGGAGGCCATCCAACAGGCCCTGGATCAGTGCGCCCAGGCCGGCGGAGGACAGGTGCTCATTCCGGAAGGGACCTTCCTTTCGGCCACCTTGTATCTAAGGGACAACGTGGATTTGCACCTGGCCGAAGGGGCTCTGCTGCAGGGCGTGGAAGATCCGGACGCCTATGAGCCGTATATCCCTGAGAACGACCTTACCCGCTTTGACAGCGGCAACGGCACGGCCAATTCCAACTGCGTCAACGACCGCCAGTGGATGAAGGCTTTCCTCATTGGGGCCGGCGTCAAGAATGCCTCCATTACCGGAAAGGGCACCATTGACGGCGTGCACGTCTTTGACGAGCGCGGAGAAGAGAACATGCGCGGCCCGCACACCATCATTGTGGCCGAAGCCGAAGGATTCCACATGAGCGGGGTCCACATTACCCGGGCAGCCAATTATGCCTTCCTGGGCTATGCGCTGGAGAATCCCGTCTTTGAAGACCTGTTCATTACGGAGGGCTGGGACGGCATCCACATCCGCGGCTGCAACAACGGCGTCATCCGCCGCTGCAAGTTCCAGACGGGAGACGACAGCATTGCCGGCGGCTACTGGAACAACATGGTCATCACCGGATGCGACATCAATTCTTCCTGCAACGGCATCCGCATGATCATGCCCTCCGAGAACCTGACGGTGAGCAGCTGCGTGTTCCACGGCCCGGGCGTATACCCGCACCGCACCAGCGGAGAAGCCCGCCGCAACAACATGCTCTTTGGCATAGAGCTGGAACCCGGCGCATGGGGCAAGGCCGAAGGAACGGCCCGCGGCATCTATCTGGTAGACCTGAGCATGTACAACCTGTCGTCACCGGTTGCCACTTCCGTCAGGGAAGGATCGGTGGCCGAAGACCTTACCATGAAGGGCATCGTGGCCACCGGCCTTACCGGCACCCTCTCTCCCCTGGTCTGCTGGAACGACCTGGGTTTCCAGAAGGTAACTGTTGAAAACTGCACGGTCTCGCGCTAGCTCAATAGGGACTTTGCCCTCTTTTTCTTAT
>CAMVJR010000118.1 GCA_947167855.1 uncultured Bacteroidales bacterium | reverse complement strand
CCACTCGGCCATAGTACCAGTTCGGGAATGCAAATATAGCAGGTTTTCCCGAAACTACAAAAAAACTCAGATATTATTGAGGAAATAATCTACAACCATATTCTTACTTTCCTGGGTAATCAGGAATTGGTTGTGGTCTGTGTGGGACTGGATAATCTCGCACTGGGGGTAGCGCCTCTTCCACCGTTTCTCATTGGTCAGGAATTCCGCCTTTTCCAGTTTCCTGAGTTCGGGCGATTTTACAAAGCCCGCACTTACTGCGCTGGATTCCGTGTAGATGGTAGAAACAATGGAGGTGACCGGTCCGTTGTAGGTCTCCTCGGGCATGGTGGCCATAAGGTTGATGTCAAGGTCGGCCCTCTTGTTGTTGCGCTCTTCGTTCAGGTGAGGGAAGAAGTAGGCAGGCTTAAGCATTTGCTGGATTTTGATATCCCGGTCCAGTTCTCCGTCCAGGACCACCACACGGGGTTTGTAGTCTTGTTTGTTGTAAATACGGGCCGCCAGGGCCAGGGCCTGCTCTCCGCCGGCGCAGAAGCCGGTAATGGCGGCCACGTGACGCTCTTTGACAACATCCTGCACATAAGTCTCATAGATATCCACCAGACCATTGATGTCTGTGAGGCGGTCTTCCATGATGGTGTGGTAGGACTCAATAGCGTAAACGGCAAACTTATGGGAAACGTTCTGGGCCCATTCCCCAAACAGGAAATCAAAGCTGGTGTATCCGCTGATGACAATGATAACCGGTTTCTCCGGTTCGTTCTCTCCGTTGCCATACCAGAAAGCGTTGGGGTGCTTTTCGGCCGACATAATCCGGCGAATGGTCCTCAGCGAATAGAAATCGTTGGCGGTGAGGTGGAAACCGGACATGCCCATGAGCACGATGAGCTGCATGATATGCAGGGAAGTGATGCCCACGTCATTGATGAGATCGGCATCCACATTGACGCTGGGCAGGCCGATAAGACCGGCGGCCGCCTGGATGAGGAGTTCCTCCCCGGGGCTGACGGGCGTATTATTGGTGGTAACCGAATCGATGGCCTGGTTCACAAGGGCCGATTGGTCAATCTTTCCGTTGATGTTCAGTTTAAACTCCTTGACTTGATTCCAATAGGTGGGCACCATGTAGGCGGGGAGTTCCTTGGCCAGGTTCCTTTTGATGGCATCGAACCCGTTCACGCCCTGGGCCAGCATGACATAAGCTACGATATACTTCTCGGCCCCTACCTGCTCCAGGCGGACGAAGGCCCTCAGCACGCCTTCCTGCCTTTCAATGGCGGCGTTGATCTCTCCCAGTTCTATGCGGAAACTGCGCAGCTTGATCTGCGAGTCTTTTCGGCCCTGGTAATTGAAACTGCCGTCGGGGTTCAGCGTGACCAGGTCTCCGCTGTGGTACAGCCGGGACACGTCAATTCCGTCATGCTCCTTCTCGAAGGGATTCTCGGAGAATGCCGCGGCATTCAGTTCCGGGCGGTTCCAGTAGCCGTTGGTGACCTGCATGCCGCCAACCCAGAGTTCTCCGGATTCTCCCGGGGCAACCCGCTTGCCTTCTTCGTTGACCACATAGCACACGACGCCGGGGGCCGGTTTGCCTATGCACTTCCATTCGTCGGCGCTCTTGAACTCGTGGGTGGTGATGACCACGCAGGTTTCGGTGGGGCCGTATCCGTTGACAAAGCGATAGGGATACTTTCCGGCTATCTTGCTGGTAAGGCTGTGCGGAATGGCTTCGCCTCCGGCCGATAAGGTTTGCATCGCGGGGAAATCGTAATCCGGGAAGATAGCCAGCAGGGATGGGGGCAGGAAGGTAAAGGTAATCCCTTTCTCCTGGATCAGATTGTGGAGAAGCATGGCATTGTGCCTCTCTTCGTTCTGGGCAATGACCAGGGTGCCGCCGTAGAACAGCGAGGAATAGATCTCCAGGACCGATGCATCAAAGCTGATGCTGGCAAACTGGAGGATGACAGACTGGTCGCTGATCTGGAAATTCTCCGGGTGGCAAACCGTCTGGCAATAGCTGTAAAGGGCCTTGAAGGGGACCGAAACCCCTTTGGGCTGTCCCGTAGTGCCGGAAGTATAGATCATGTAGACCTCTGAGAAGCCTCTTTTCAGCAGCGGGAGCGGCTCCGTCAGGGGAGCGGCGAGGAGCTCGTTGATATTGTCGGCCGTTATCAGATAGCTTACCCTGGCATCCTTGCAGATAAAGTCTCTGCGCTCCAGGGGATTCTCCACGTCGATGGGAACATAGGAGCAGCCGAGTTTGATGGAAGCCAGCATACAGGGCAGATAATGTTGGTTTCGGCCCAGGTAGATTCCTATGCGGACGGGAACTTCGGGATCTCCGGCTTGGGGATCTATCCTGGCGGCCAGACCGGATGCTATGTGGTTAGCCATCTCGTCCATCTGGGCATACGTAACCTCTTTATTGCCAATGCTGTATGCGGTCTTGTCCTGATATTTTTCGATAACCGTCCTTAGCCGGTCTGTCAGCCTTTCAAAATACAAATCCATACACTACTACTAATAATACTTAGAACTTGATGGCCACATGGCCCAGTATCCAGCGTCCGGCCTGCCGCATGGGAGCTACACTGGATCCGCCTTGCTGGTAGACGGTATTGGCAATGTTATAAACATTGATGCCCATTTCCACTTTCCAGATATGGTAGCTGGCGCCCAGGTCAAACAGCACGCGGGCCGGGATGTCAATGTCCAGCGGATCGGTGCCGGGCAGGGAATACTGGCTGTACTGTTTGGAAATGAAGTTGGCGTGGGCGTTGAGCTTGAGCCCCTTCAGAACCTCGTAGGAGGCGGTCAGGTTGGCCTGCCAGTCAGGAACGTTGTATACGCTGTGGTTGATGATGCTGTAGTTATGGGCATTCAGAACCCGCTGCCAGGTAACGTTTCCGTCCACCATGAACCGGGAGAAGGTATAGCCGGCTACGATTTCCACACCGGCGTTGGTGAGACTACCGGCATTGACGTTACCCACTTCACTCTGGATGATGAAATCATCGGCCTTGTTGATAAAGCCGTTCAGTTCCAGTTTGAGGCCCTTGACAATCTTGCCGTCGCTGTAGAAGGACATCTGCCAGGAATTCAGGAATTCGGGGGAGAGGTCTGCGTCTCCGGAGTTGATGTCAAACGTGTTGTTGCGGTAGAAGTACGGCGAATCCACGAAGGACTTGGAATAACTGAGCTTGGCACTCCACTTGGGACGGGAATAGATCAAGGCGATACGGGGGGAGAGCACGTTCATCACCTTGCCGTTTGAGCGGGACTTGTAGTCGTAGCGCAGGCCGGCGTTCAGGACCAGTTCCTTCCAGGTGTGCTTTACCTGCACATAGGCGTCGGCACTGGTTTCCTTGCCGGTGTACAGGACCTTTCCGTCGTTGAACGTCTTGAGGATCACGTCAAAGTCCCTGCCTTCCAGGTAGCTGGCATCGGACAGGTTGAAGCGGTTGGCGTGACCGCCCACCATGATGATGCCCGTATGGTTCTGTCCAAAATTGTAGTTATAGCTGCCCTGGGCCGATACGCCATAGGTGTATTCGTTCCAGTTGGCGCTCTGGAATACGCCGTTGTAGAGCTTGAGGGTAATCTCCTCCGCTCCGTTGGGGTGCACGTCGTTGGCGCCTACTTCCGGAATCTCGTCGCCGCCTACCTGGTAACGCTGCTGGTTCTGTGAGTCAAAGAACACGGTGGCCTGCCAGGCAAACTTGCCGTAGTTGTCCTTGTAGCCCATCTCTGCATGCTGGGAGGAGATGGCGTAACCGGGAGCGTGGTTGTTGATATAGCGGTACTCGTTGTAGCTGTACGGGGTAAAGAAGTAACTGAGGGACATGGGAGCCACCGTCTTGGAGAAGCGGCGGTTGTAAAGGAGGTGGAACTTGTCCCATTTCAGGGAGACGCCCAGGTCGTAGGAAGGCGTTTTGTTGTAGCCTCCAATGATCATATCCCCTTCTATGGGCATGACGGAATAGGGCTGTTCGTCCCAGTTGTTGCCGTAATGCACTTTCTGGCCCGTAGCGTTGTAAAGGCTGGCCCAGCTCAGGATGTCCAGGGACAGGTAACGCTTGCCAAACAGGATGTCTCCGCGGAGCTGTCCGTAATTACCGCCGCTGAACTTGGCCAGGAAGCCGTCCACGTCGGATCCTTCCTTGGTAATGAGGTTCACCACACCGGTAAGGGCCACGCCGCCGTACAGGGACGATGCAGGGCCTCGCAGCACCTCGATCTGCTTGACTTTCTCCAGGCTGATGGAGAAATCCGGGCTGGCGGCATTGGTGGAATAGCTGTTGAGGCGGTGGCCGTTGAGCATGATGAGCAGCTTCTCCTGTCCGGAGGAATAGATGCCTCGCATAGCCACGTTCATCTCTTCGTTGCAGGCTATGTCCGTCATGCCGGGCACGTAGGCTATCAGGGCTTCCTTCAGGGTGCGGGCTCCCACGCTCCGGATCATCTCTTCCGTAATGAGGGTCACCGGCACCGGCGCCTCTTCAATGGATTCGGCCTGCTGGGATGCCGTGGTAATGGTGGCGGTCTTGCCGGCCTTGATGCGGTTCACCATCTCGGCAAAGCGAGGGGCGTCGTTGTACACGCTGTAGTAAGGGTCCACGGCCAGCAGTTTGGAGACCCACGTCTGGGCTACTTCCGGCCGGTCCATGTTCAGGTTGCACAGGGCAAGAAGGCGGTACACACCAATCCGGGTTTCTCCTTTGAAGCTGTTGGCCGAACCGGTAAGGAGGGAATCGGCCTTCTGGAAAAGACCGAGCTCATAGGCCTCCTGGGCCGATTCATACACACGCGTAGCTTCCTGTGCCCTGGTAGCCCAGGGGATCAGCAGAATCAGGAGCGCGATTATGTATTTCTGGGGTCTCATTTTACAATCTTTACAGGGATGATGAACGTAAAGGTAGTTCCCACTTTGGGCTCGGTTTCTACGAGCAGCTGTCCGTTATGATTCTTGGTAATCAGGTCGTAGGTGATGCCCATTCCCAGGCCGGTTCCCTGTCCGGCGGGTTTGGTGGTGAAGAAATTCTCGAAGATCTTGGCTTTGACCTCCGGGGTCATGCCCATGCCGTTGTCCGTGATGTCAATCCGGATCTCTCCGTCGTTTCCTTTGGGGGTAAAGGCCACTTTTACCTGGATGGTGGGCTTGTAGTCCGGACCTTCTACGCCGGTCCTTTCCTTTACCGTATAGCAGGCGTTGTTCATTACGTTGAGCACGGCGCGGCTCAGGTCCTGCGGGATGACCATGACCTTGGGAAGGTCTTCCGGGATCTCTTCCTGGATGGAAATGTTGAAGCTCTTGTCATTGGCACGCATGGCGTGATAGCTGAGCCATACGTACTCGTGAACCAGCTGACCTACGTCCGTAGGGAGCATCTCTCCGGCCTTGCCGCGGCTTTGCAGCAGGATGCCCCGGATGATGCTGATGGCCCGCTCTCCGTGTTCCTGGATCTTGGACAGGTTCTCTTTGAGATCGGCCGAAATGTCCAGGAGGTCGGCTTCGTCGTCTTCTCCCAGCTTGTCCTTGCAGTCTTCCACAATGCCCTTCAGGTCTTCCAACAACTTGACAGACATTTTGCTGAAATTGATGACAAAGTTCAGCGGATTCTGTATCTCGTGGGCAATACCGGCACTGAGGAGGCCCAGGGAGGCCATCTTTTCCTGCTTGT
>CAMVJR010000117.1 GCA_947167855.1 uncultured Bacteroidales bacterium | reverse complement strand
TCATATTGAAGCCCTTGATGGTGTCTTCGATGGAGACCATCACGCCGGGAACGCCCGTGAACTGTTCGGCCACAAAGAAGGGCTGGCTCAGGAAGCGCTGCACGCGGCGGGCGCGGTTGACGGTGGTCTTGTCCTCGTCCGATAGCTCGTCCATACCCAGGATGGCAATGATGTCCTGCAGTTCCTGGTTGCGCTGAAGGATCTGCTTCACGCGCTGGGCGGTGTTGTAGTGGGCCTCACCCACCACATTGGGATCCAGGATACGGGAAGTGGATTCCAGCGGGTCCACGGCCGGGTAGATACCCAGGGCCGTGATCTTACGGCTGAGCACCGTGGTGGCATCCAGGTGGGCAAAGGTGGTGGCAGGAGCCGGGTCCGTGAGGTCATCGGCCGGCACATAGACAGCCTGCACCGAGGTGATGGATCCGTCCTTGGTGGAGGTGATGCGCTCCTGCATCTTACCCATTTCCGTGGCCAGGGTGGGCTGGTAACCCACGGCCGAAGGCATACGGCCCAAAAGGGCGCTTACCTCGGAGCCGGCCTGGGTGAAACGGAAGATGTTATCAATGAAGAAGAGGATGTCGCGGGGGCCGGCGCCGGAGTCCGAGTCGCGGAAACTCTCGGCCAGCGTAAGGCCGCTCAGGGCCACGTTGGAACGGGCTCCCGGGGGTTCGTTCATCTGGCCGAAAACCATGGACACCTGGCTCTTTTCCAGCTCCTTGGGGTCTACGAGGGAAAGGTCCCATCGGCCCTCTTCCATGGCTTTATTGAAAGCTTCTCCGTAACGGATAACGTTGGATTCAATCATTTCCCGCAGGAGGTCGTTGCCCTCGCGGGTACGCTCACCCACGCCGGCGAACACGGAGAAACCGTTGTGCGCCTTGGCAATGTTGTTGATGAGCTCTTTGATAAGCACGGTTTTGCCCACGCCGGCGCCGCCAAACAGACCAATCTTACCGCCCTTGAGGTAAGGCTCCAGCAGGTCAATCACCTTGATGCCGGTGAACAGCACTTCCTGGCTGGTGGTGAGGTCTTCAAACTTGGGGGCTTCCCGGTGGATGGGAAGGGTGGTTTCCCTGCCCAGCTCCGGCATGCCGTCAATGGCGTCTCCCGTTACGTTCATCACGCGGCCGCGGATCTGGGACCCCACGGGCATGGCAATGGGCTTGAAAGTGTTACGGACTTCCAGGCCGCGGCTGAGGCCGTCCGTAGAGTCCATGGCGATGCAGCGCACGGTGTCTTCACCAATGTGCTGCTGTACTTCCAGGACCAGGTCTTTTCCGTCGGGGCGGGTGACCAGGAGGGCGTCTTCAATTCGGGGGAGCTCTACCTCGGCGCTACGGGCCGATATGTTAAAATGCACATCTACAACCGGTCCCACGACCTGCGCGATGTGCCCTACTGCATGGGGCATAAACCAACTAAATTTTGAATCCACAAAGATACAACTTTCTTTGCAGATACTGAAAAATTTGTGCCCTTCTTTCCCCGTCACCCTCCTTTCCGACAAACCCGGCGCCGAATACACCAACGCTCCGTGAGCACCAGGGGGTCCCAGTGCTCACGGGGGAGGTTTTCGGGGGCGGGGAGATTCGGCCTGACGGTTTTTTTCTTATCTTTGTGGTAATGACCCTTTACTTAACCGGCAGTCCCACCAGATTTGGGGAGCCCAGCTTCACCACCGACAACGGCTTTTTGGCCGATGTCAAGGCCTCATTGGCAGAAGTGACGGGGCCGGGCAGAAACCCCCGCGTGCTGCTGGTGAGCGCCGCGCCCGACGACAAGGGCTTCACGGACTCGGTGAAGAAAGGCATGAGCCAGTGCATCCACCGCTCCGGCATCCGGACGGCCTCTGTCTCTATGTTGGAGCGGAGCAACGCCGGGAAGGCCGGAGAGCTTGTAAAGCAGGCCGATTGGATCATCCTCTGCGGCGGCCATGTGCCCACGCAGAACAGGTTCATCCATGAGATAGGCCTTCGGGAACTGATGGAGGGCTTTCAGGGAGTAGTGATGGGTTGCAGCGCCGGCAGCATGAACTGCGCGGAGGATGTCTACTCCCATCCGGAGCTGCCGGGAGAAGCCACGGACCCGGACTACAAGCGCTGGTTAAAGGGGCTGGGGCTCACGGACATCAACCTGGTCCCGCATTTTGAGCAGGTGCGCTATGCGCAGGTAGACGGCCTGCGGCTCTTTGAAGACATTGCTTTCCCCGACAGCTGGGGTCACCGTTTTTACACCTTCCGCGACGGCGGATACGTAAAGGTCAAGGACGGAAGGGCCATCCTGTACGGAGAAGCGTTTGAGATAACCCGAGGTGCCATGCACCGCATATCGGAAGAAAACAAAACCTATAGCTTTATGAACGTAGTATTTATCTCCCCCCATTTCCCGCAGACCTATTGGCACTTCTGCGCCGGTCTGAGGGCTAACGGTGTCAATGTGCTGGGCATAGCCGACACCAACTACGAGAACCTCCCCTGGGAGCTGCAGCAATGCCTCTCGGACTACTACAAAGTGCACAGCCTGGAAAACTACGACGAGGTGTACCGCGCCGTAGCCTTTTACGCCCACCGATACGGAAAGATTGACTGGCTGGAATCCAACAACGAATACTGGCTGGAACAGGACGCCCGCCTGAGAACGGACTTCAACATCACCACCGGCATCAAGAGCGACCATGTGGCCGCCATCCGCAACAAGAGCGAGATGAAGAAATACTATGCCCTGGGCGGCATCCCCACGGCCCGGCAGATCAAGGGCTCGGAAGGAGAAGCCAAGGTGAAGGCCTTTGTCAAGAAAACCGGCTATCCCGTGATTGCCAAGCCAGACAGCGGAATGGGCGCTTCCGGCACCTTCAAAATCCATAACGACGAAGAGCTTCAAGCCTGGTTTAAGGACCATGCCGATAATTTCGGTTACTACGTCATTGAAGAGTTCATCACCGGCCTGTTGGTAAGCTACGACGCCATTTTCAACAGCAAGGGAGAACCCGTCTTCGAGAACAACACCGTGTTCCCCACGCCCATCATGGAGATTGTCCATGGCAACCTGGAAACCTGCTACTGGACCAACAAGAACGTGCCTGCCAAGCTGGCCGCCATAGGTCGCCGTACGGTGAAAGCCTTCGGCATCACGGGCCGGTTCGTGCATCTGGAGTTCTTCCAGCTGGACCGCGACCGCAAGGGCCTGGGCAAAAAGGGCGATTACGTGGGCCTGGAAGTGAACATGCGCCCGCCGGGAGGCTACACCCCCGACATGATGAACTTCGCCCACAGCACCGACGTCTTCCAGATCTGGGCCGATATGGTAACCTTTGACCAGGCCCGGAAGCTCCAGGGAGAGCAGTATTTCTGCGCCTACGCCGGCCGCCGCGACGGAGTGGCCTACAAGCACAGCCACGAGGAAATCATGAACCGCTACGGCACTGCCATAAGGATGGCCGAAAGAGTCCCCGACGCCCTGGCCGACGACCTCTGCAACTTTGCCTACATTGCCCGATTCCAGGAGAAGAAAGACATTGATGCTTTCTTCAAATACGTAACGGAGAAATAACGATTTGCATTTACAATGAAAAAACTTGTTTTAATTGCCCTGCTAGCGGTCCTGAGTACCGGCGGGCTCATGGCCAAAAGAATAGACCGCGGATTGGGTAACCCAAAAGCCGTTTACATCCCCAAGGGAACCGTAACCATCGGTGCCGCGGGTGGATATAACCGTTTCAACGCCAATGGCGAAAACCTCACCACCGGTGCCTCTCTGGCCGGTCTGGTCACCAATCTGAACGGCAACGCCGCCCTCTGGGACGTCTCGGTCAGCGGCTTCTGGTTCTTCCAGAAAAACATGGCCCTGGGTGTCCGGCTGGGATATAATAATGTATCGGCCGATGTGAACAACCTCAAGGTCCTGTCTACGTTGGAGTTCTCCAACAAGCACGTGGTAAACAGCCTCTTTACCGGCGCCATTGCCTATCGTGCCTATATCCCGCTGTTCAACAGCAAGGTGGTGGCCCTGTTTGGCGAAACCCGCCTCACCGGCGGCTTTGGCTATGGAAAGGATTATGCCAACACCGAGCGCGGCAAAGTGGGCACCTACTCAGACCTCTACTCCGTGAGCCTGGGCCTCTATCCCGGTATCTCGGTCTTTGTGACAGATTTCATGTCCGTGGAGCTTTCCCTGCCCCTTCTGGAAGGCGGTTATGAGTGGAATCTCCAGATAGAGGGACAGGCGCACGAAAGCAACCTTTCCCACGCATTCTTCAATTACAAGCCCAGCCTGCTGGGTCTGAACCTGGGTATCATCTTTCATTTTTAAGCCGTTATGAGAAAGTTATTCCTTTTTGTGGCGGCCGCTGCAGCCACCCTTTCCTGCCGCCAGATGGCCAATGACCTGGTACACGAGGAATTTCCCGCTGAAATCCTGGCCTTTGACGTGGAGGAGCAGATGTCTTCCACCGTCAGCCGTGCACAAAGAACCGTAACCATTACGGTTCCCGAGAATGCCGCCATAGGCGCCCTCACCATATCCAAAGTACAAATCACCGAGGGTGCCACCTGCGCCCCTGCCCTCACCGTGGGGAGCAAGATAGACCTTTCTTCCCCCAAGACCGTTGTCCTTACCACTTACGATCCCTATACCTGGACCCTTGAAGCCAAAGTTCACAAGGAAGAGCCCAAGGAAGGCCCCCAGCTCTACAATATGGGCTTTGACCACTGGTGCCAGGCCCAGGATAAATATAGCATCAAATATGACGCCCTCTTTGATGAGGATGCCTCTGAGGCCGAAAAAGCCGTCTGGGCATCGGCCGGCGCCTCTACCAAGATGCTGGGATACGACACGGTTATGCCCGAAACGGAATTCCTGGCCGTCTCCGGTGCCGGAAAAAAAGCGCTCAAGCTCAAGACCTGCGGCATCAGCGCCCTGTTTGGCGCCATTAAGAAGCTGGCCGCCGGTTCTGTCTTCACAGGTTATACCGGAGACATTGACCTTACCAAACTGAGCGCCCACATTTTCTGGGGCGTACCCTTCACCGATCGCCCCAAAGCCCTGGATGGCTTTTATTGCTACAAACCCGTGCCCATTGACTGGGTCAAAGAGCCCTATATGGAAAAGAAAGGCCAGATGGATATTGGCAGCGTGACCATTATCCTCTCCGACTGGGCGGCACCTTACGACATCTGCCCTCCCGACCGGCTGCTGGACGTGGAGAAGGATCCCGGCATCATCGGCTATGGAAAGGCCATCTTTACCAAGGACATGAAGGCCTACGAGCCCTTCCACATTGACATCACCTACCGCAGTGATCGTACGCCCAAGTACATTACCATCGTGTGCGCTTCCAGCGATCTGGGAGACTATTTCACCGGTGGTGACGGCTCTGTCCTATACCTGGACGAATTCAAACTGACCTATTAATATAATTTTTCGTATATTTACAATCATTGGAAATACGTAACAAAATAAAAGTAGTACTATGAAATAAATCGTTTCAACGATACAAAAAAAGCGGCAGCCCACTTGGGTTGCCGCTTATTTCTTACCATTCGACGGATTAGTCGGAGAGGGAGAAGCGCTTGAAACCAAGCACCTTGGCCTCGGGATCCACAGCCTTGAGGGCGGCGGCTACGGTGGACTTGTCGTCGGACAGCTGGTATTCCTGCTCCATGAGGGTGTTCTCCTTCAGGAACTTCTGGATACGGCCGTTCACGA
>CAMVJR010000116.1 GCA_947167855.1 uncultured Bacteroidales bacterium | reverse complement strand
GTGGACCTGATGGCCCTCCGCTGCAATGAGCTCACCACCGTTACCAAGAACTTCCAGCAGCCGCAGGCCTCTGTGGAGGTGGCTCCGCTGCTCTTTATCTCCCTGGTGGAGAACGCTTTCAAGCACGGCGTGAACGCCCGCTACCCATCTTTCGTGAGCGTAGGAATGTCCTATGCCGATGGCGTTGTCACCTTCCGCTGCGCCAATTCCCTCTTCGAGAAGCAGGGGAGTGACCACATAGGCTCCGGAATCGGCCTGGAGAACATGAAACGCCGCCTGGAGTTGCTTTATCCTGGCAAGTATACATACGACCAGAAGACCGATGGGGACACTTATACTGTAATGGTTACCTTAACGGTATGAAGACACTGCGTTGCATAGTGGTCGACGACGAGCCTTTGGCCGTAAAGATGCTGGAGGGTTTCGTGGAGCGTACTCCTTTCCTGGAGCTGGCCGGAGCCTTCAACGACCCGGTCCTGGCCCTTTCGGAGATTCGCGCCAAGGTTCCCGAACTGGTGTTCCTGGACATCCAGATGCCGGACCTGGACGGGATGGAACTCTCCCGGATGCTCCCGGCCGATACCCGCATCATCTTCACCACCGCCTTCAAGCAGTATGCCTTTGACAGCTACGAGGTAAGCGCCCTGGACTTCCTTCTCAAGCCCATCCGCTACCAGAAGTTCCTGGAAGCGGCCGAGAAGGCCCGCGACTGGTTTGCGCTCAAGGAGGCGGCCTCTTCGGCCTCTTCGGCCTCTTCTCCTTCGGCCGAAAAAAACGCCATTTTCATCAAGGCCGATGGCGTCCTTCAGAAGGTGGAACTCTCCGATATCCAGTACGTTGAGGGGATGAAGGACTATGTGATGTTCCATCTGGCATCGGCCCGCCTGCCGCTGGTGACGCACCTGACCATGAAAGCGGCCGAAGACTTGCTCCCCCCGGAGCGTTTCATGCGCATCCACCGGTCCTACATCGTGGGCCTTTCCCATATTGCCAGCGTCACACCCCAGGCCGATGTCAAGGTGGGCGACGCCCTTCTCCATGTCTCCGAAGGCTATCGGCCCGCTTTTGACCAATACCTCGCCAGCCTGTCGTAGCCCATTGATTTGTATGATCAAGCGAACCTTATTCCTTCTTTCGGTTTTCTGCGGCCTGTGTGCCCAGGCGCAGATTATCCAGTATCCCGAATCCGTAAAACCGCTCATGGAGCAGGCTGATGCCCGGATGCTCCCGGGGCACCAGACTACACCTGTCATTGCCATTCCCCAATGCCGCAAAACGGCGGAATTGGTGCGGCTCGCTCAGAAAGCCGGTGCGAGCGTTGTTGTCGTTCCTGAAACGGAGGATGCCGCCGCGCTCCGGGAGATGGCTGCCGCCTGGGATGGTGCCGCCATTCCAGACGGCTGGGTAAAGGCGAAATCGGCCTTCAGCGTCCTATTTTATAAGGTGGTAGCCGACAGGAACATCCCCCATACGGGGACATCGGCCCTTTCCCTGGAAATGGACCGGGGGCTGATGCGTTATGACGGAGCCTTGCCCGATATGGGAGCACTGTGCCGGAAGGCTGCAACTTATAGGAAGGCCAAACAGCTGATGGATGGCATCTTGACCATGGATGCGCATGGGGATTTGCCTTGCTGTTACGAAGACGGTTATGAACTGGGCGTCCGGCAGCGGAACCAGGTTAGCCTCCAGAAAATGGAGGAGGGGCACCTGAGCAGCCGGGTACTCATCAGCTATCAGGGCCAGAAAGGTCTGGACGAGGAGTCCTCCGCCCAGGCCTTTGCATACTGCGACAACATGATTGACCAGATTCTGGCCGATATCGATAAGAATAAAGACTGGTGCGGCCTGGCCAGGACCCGGGTGGACGCCCTTGAGTTAAAGGCCCAAGGGAAAAAAGCCTTTTTTCTGGGAATCGAGAATGGCTACGGAATAGGAAACGATGTCCGGAATGTGGAGTATTATGCCCGCAGGGGAGTGGTTTACATAACCCTCAGCCATATGTATGACAATGCCATTTGCAACACTTCTACCCATAGTGCCGATACCACCAAGGGGCTGACACCCTTCGGCCGTGAGGTGGTTAAAGAAATGAATCGTTGCGGCATTCTGGTAGACGTTTCCCACACCAGCAGCGGTACTTTCTGGGATTGCATAGAGCTTAGTTCGGCCCCCATCATTTGTTCCCATTCGGGCGCCAAGGCCATTTTCCCTCACGACCGCAACATCACGGACGATCAGCTCCGGGCCCTTGCTGCCAAAGACGGTCTGGTGATGGTCTATATTGTTCCGGATTATATGAATCCCCAAAAGGCCAATGCCACCATAGAAGACTTTATGGAGCATCTGCTGCATTGCATCCAGGTGGCGGGAGTGGATCACGTGGGCGTTTCCTGCGATTTTGACGGCGGCGGTGGCGGCTGGGGTCTCAATGGAGACAATGATGCCATCAACATTACCGTCCGTCTGATTGAGGCCGGTTTTTCCAACGAGGACATAGCCAAAATCTGGTCTGACAATTTCTTTCGCGTGCTCTCTGCCGCCAGTTCTCGGGAATTTTTGTAACTTTGGGGAAAATCTGACCACTATGAAACGAATCCTATGCCTTGCGGCCGTGGCTCTCGGCCTTACTTCTTGCGGTGTTGTATCTCAACTGGATGCCGGCAGGCTGCTGGAAGGCGGCGTGTATGCGGCCCAGGCCCTTACCCTCACCGATGCCCAGGTAGAACAGTATGTGCACCAGTACATTACCCAGCTGGATGCCCAAAGCCAGGTGTTGCCGGAAAGCAACGCCTACACCAAGCGCCTCCGTAAGATTATCAACAGCATGGACGGCGTCAATGAGATGCCCCTGAACTTCAAGGTTTACAAAGAAGACCAGGTGAATGCCTTCGCCTGCGCAGACGGCAGCGTACGTGTGTACAGCGGCATCATGGATGTGATGACGGACGAGGAACTGGTGGGCGTGCTGGGCCACGAGATGGGCCACGTGGCGCTGCACCACACCCGCAAGCAGATGCAGAAGCAGATGCTGACATCGGCCACGCTGGCGGGACTGGCCTCCACCTCCGAGAAGGTGGCCACTCTCACGGATTCGCAGCTGGGCGCCATTGGAGAGCTCATCCTGAACGCCAAGTTCTCCCGCACCATGGAAACCGAGGCCGATGACTACGGCTACAACTTCCTGTGCGAGGCCGGCAAGAACCCCTGGACCATGGTGATGGCCTTTGAGAAGCTGGAGAATCTGTCCGACGGATCCCAGAGCAGCAGCATGGTAAGCAACCTGTTCTCCTCGCATCCCGAGACGGCCAAACGAATCGAGCATATCAGCCAGCGTTGCATCAACGACGGCTACAGCAGACCCACCCGTTAGCCCATTAGCAAATACAGTATGGTTGGTGGTTCCCTCGTTTGCCTGCACCAATGTGATTGTGGGCAAGGCGGCATCGGCCGATGGATCGGTCCTCTGTACTTACAATTGCGATACGTTCGGATATACCGGATGGCTCACCGCTTCGCCGGCTGCTTGCTGCTCTATGCAGAGGCTTATCTCTGGGCCAACGATGGTGTTTCCGCTGCCATATTCCAGGTCCAGCCGCGGACGGTGTAGAGGGCTTGCATTCGTTTTACGCGGGGAAGGAAAGAGGAGTAGTCCCGGCTGGCAGGTGCGTTCCACTGAAGTTCGGATACGGCGCTCATGCGCGGGAGCATACGCCAGAGGAGACTGTCGGGCTCCGAAACGCGCTCTGTCCACAGGCAGGCTTCCACGCCAAGGACATCCTCCGGAACAGGGGCGTCGAAGACGCGACGGAAATAGGCTTCGCCTTTGAGGGCATTACCGTCGGCCGCGCTCAGATAGAGATGACCCACCGGGCAGAAAATGGCATCGTAACCCTCCCGGACGGCGATTTCCGTAGAAATAGGACGCATCCAGCCGGCTATGACCGTATTCTTGGAAGGGGCGCCCACCACGTCGTTGCCCCAGTCTACCAGCACGTCGTTCCAGACTATGCTGCGACGGCCGCGAGCCTCCACGAAGGCGCTGGCCTGATCCATGAACCAACTTTGCAGGAGTTCTTCGGCCGTCTTTTTGCCATCGGCCTTGAGGCCTAATTCCTTGATTTTGGATTGACAGTGGGGACAGGCTTCCCAGCGCACTTTGGGGCATTCGTCTCCACCCAAGTGGATGTAGCGGGAGGGGAAGATGTCCATGATTTCCGTGAGCACGTCTTTCACGAATTCGAGCGTGTGATCCCGGCCGGCGCAAAGTACGTCGTCCAACACGCCCCACTCACAGGCCACCTCATACGGGCCGCCGGTGCAGCCCAGCTCCGGATAGGAGGCCAGGGCGGCTTTCATGTGACCGGGAAGGTCTATCTCGGGAATTACTTCAATGCCCAGCGCGGCTGCATAGGCTACCACTTCGCGCGCCTCTTCCTGGGTGTAGAAACCGCTGTGGGGAACGCCGTTATGGCCCTTCTGGCCGGGAACGGGGTCTCCGGCACGCACGGAACCCACTTCCGTGAGGCGGGGATATTTCTTGATTTCCAGGCGCCAGCCCTGGTCTTCGCTCAGGTGCCAGTGGAACTCGTTCATCTGGTGCACGGCCATAATGTCCAGCACTTCCTTGATGGTTTCCACCGGGAAATAATGGCGTCCGCAGTCCAGCATGAAGGCGCGGTAGGAAAACTCGGGATAGTCCCATACGGTGGCGGCGGGGAGCACTACGCGCGTGCCCTCCTCCGGAAGCGCTTTTTGCAGGGTTTGCCGGCCTCTCAGCAGGCCGGTTTCCGTTGCGGCGGTGAGGGTGATTCCCTTTGCTTCGACTTCCAACTTATAGCATTCTTCTTGCTGGAAGGGTTTTAAATCGGCCCCTAAAGAAGGGTCTATTATCTCATTCACTTTCAGCTTGTTGGGATTAATGATAATGCTGCCGTCCGTGAGTTCTATGCTGCGCGGGCCGGGGCACATGTCCCAGCTGCCGGGAACGCTTTCTTTTGCCGTGCAGGCTCCTGCAAGAGCTACGATGAATGGAAGGAGCAATCTTTTCATAAGAATGGGGGTTGGTCTTTCGCAAAGATAGGAAAAAACCACGGAATCCCATCTTGCAAATAAGCGCTGGTTTTAGTATATTTGTAAAATAACACTTGAATGCTTAACCAAGATGAAAATAGCGTTCTTTTTATCACTCGTCTTAGCTGCCGTTCTGGGCTGCAGTAGCGCTCCCAAAACCCCTATCGAGGCGGTGAATGTGTTTAACGGAACCGGTTTCCACGGCCATACCTATCCTGGCGCCACCACGCCCTTCGGCCTGGTGCAGCTAAGCCCGGATACCCGCACCTACGGCTGGGACGGCTGCTCCGGCTATCCTACCCGGGATGGCGAATAGTACCCCCTAAGACTTGCTATTATGAAAAAGATATCTTTTGTCCTGGCATCAGCGCTGCTTCTTGCCGCCTGCGGAAAGGCTCCGCAGAAGGACCTTGCTTCCCACGTGATTGTTATTGGCCTGGATGGCTGGGGAACCTGGTGTATGGATAAGGGAGAGGCTCCCTACATTAAGTCCATGATGGAAGAAGGTAGCTGGACTCTGAATAAACGCACGATGCGCCCCTCCATCAGCGGCCCCAATTGGGCAGCCATGATGAACGGTACTCCGGTGGAGTTTTCCGGAATCACCGGTAACGAAAACCATCCTACCTTCACGCCCATCCTGCTGACGGAGCATAACGCCCAGC
>CAMVJR010000115.1 GCA_947167855.1 uncultured Bacteroidales bacterium | reverse complement strand
CAGTGAGGGACGCGTGAGGCTTCTAATGTAATCCAACTACTAACTCCTTAGGGGGCGCTTTTGGTAGTTACTAAATCTTTAGGAGGAATTTCATCTTCGCTCATTTTATGCGCCTGGCGGAAGAAACGCTGCTTCATAAGAACGACAAAGTCATTCTGCAGGTCACGACCAAAGCCCTCTACTTCCAGAGAAGCTTGAGGACATAGAGTATTCTGAATAACTATCCTGTCAAAGAAACGGACAAGATTGTCATATTGGCCAGTCCTGCATGCTTTATGAACAAAGCCTACAGTCCCCTGGAATGGAGGGTTTGAGTTTGAGGGCGAAAGTGAATGTCCAAATGAATTTGTTTCGGTAAAACTTAGAAAAGGCCCGTAATTCACTGATTTGCAGCGTCTTACGAGCCTTTATCGTACCCCCGCTCGGAATCGAACCGGGACCAACGGAACCGGAATCCGTTATTCTATCCTTTAAACTACAGGGGCATCCGTTTTGGGACTGCAAAATTATACAAATTTTCCGAAATATTTAGTATATTTGTACACTTATTAAGATAAGGATGAAGATAGCTTACATTTTCCCCGGTCAGGGGGCTCAATTCCCGGGCATGGCCCAAGACCTTTACCCCGCTCACAAAGAGCTGATGGAGAGAGCCAACACGCTCCTGGGCTTCCGTATCACGGACATCATGTTCGAGGGCAGTGAGGAAGACCTCAAGGCCACGCGCGTGACCCAGCCGGCCATTTTCATCCACTCCACCATCCTGGCCATGTCCCAGGAGCAGAAACCGGACATGGTAGCCGGTCATTCGCTGGGAGAGTTTTCGGCCCTTGTGGCGGCCGGTGCCCTCAGCTTCGAAGACGGCTTAAGACTGGTCTCCCTCCGTGCCCAGGCCATGCAGAAATGCTGCGAGAAAACCCCGGGCTCCATGGCGGCCATCATCAAACTCCCGGACAACGTGATTGAAGAGATCTGCGCCGGCATTCCCGGTGTGGTTCCCGCCAATTACAACTCCCCCGGACAGGTGGTCATCTCCGGAGAAGAAGCCGGCATCGAGCAGGCCTGCGAGACATTCAAGGAAGCCGGTGCCAAGCGCGCCCTCAAGCTGGCCGTGAGCGGAGCCTTCCACTCCCCCCTCATGGAACCGGCCCGCGAAGAACTGGCCAAGGCCATCGAAGACACGCCCATCCGGGCTCCCTTCTGCCCCATCTACCAGAATGTATCGGCCCTTCCTACCATGGATCCCATGGTCATTAAGGACAACCTCCTCAAGCAGCTCACCAGCCCCGTCCGCTGGACCCAGTCCGTCCAGAACATGATCGCAGACGGCGCTACCAAATTTGTGGAGCTGGGCCCCGGCACCGTGCTGCAGGGTCTTGTCAAGCGCATCGCCTCTCCGGAAGACGCCCTCGAAATTGAAGGTCAACAATAAACTAAATACATAAACCACTAACACATTATGGCAAAAGAAAAGAAATTCATCACCTGTGATGGTAACTATGCCGCCTCGAACATTGCTTACCTGTTCAGCGAGCATGCTGCTATCTACCCCATCACGCCTTCTTCCACTATGGCCGAGAACATCGACGAGTGGGCCGCCCACGGTAAAAAGAACCTGTGGGGAGAAACCGTGAAAGTGACGGAGATGCAGTCCGAGGCCGGTGCCGCCGGTGCCGTTCATGGTTCCCTCCAGGCTGGTGCTCTTACTTCCACCTTTACTGCTTCCCAGGGTCTCCTTCTGATGATCCCCAACATGTACAAGATCGCCGGCGAAATGCTGCCCACCGTCTTCCACGTGAGCGCACGCGCCCTGGCCAGCCACGCCCTCTCCATCTTCGGAGACCATCAGGACGTGATGGCCTGCCGCCAGACCGGTTTCTGCATGCTGGCCTCCGGTTCCGTACAGGAAGCCCAGGATCTGGCCGCCGTCGCTCACCTGAGCGCCATCAAGGCCAGCCTTCCTTTCCTCCACTTCTTCGACGGTTTCCGTACTTCCCACGAAATCCAGAAGATTGAAGCCCTGGACGAGGAAGCCCTCAAGGGTATGGTATCTGAAAAGGCCCTCGCCAAGTTCCGCGAGCGCGCCCTCAACCCGGACGCTCCCGTCACCCGCGGTACCGCCCAGAACGGTGACGTTTACTTCCAGGCTGTGGAAACCCGCAACCAGTACTACGAAGCCGTCCCGGACATCGTGGCCCGCTACATGGGAGAAATCACCGAGCTCACCGGCCGCAGCTACCGTCCCTTCGAGTACTACGGTGACCCTACCGCAGAGAACATCATCGTAGCCATGGGTTCCGTAACGGAAACCATCAAGGAGACCATCGACTATCTCCAGAGCCGCGGTCGCAAGTACGGTCTCATCACCTGCCACCTGTACCGTCCGTTCAGCGAGAAATACTTCTTTGCCGTGCTGCCCAAGAGCGTTCGCAAGATCGCCGTTCTGGACCGCACCAAAGAGCCCGGTGCCGTGGGCGAGCCCCTCTTCACGGATGTCAAGGCCCTCTTCCAGGGTAAGGACAACGTGACCATCGTAGGCGGCCGTTACGGTCTGTCCTCCAAGGACACCACCCCTGCCCAGATCGTTGCCGTATACGACAACCTGGACCAGAAGGAGCCCAAGCAAGACTTCACCATCGGCATCGTGGACGACGTCACCTTCAAGAGCCTGCCCATCAAGAGCGAGGTTTCCATCGTGAAGCCCGGCACCACCGAATGCAAGTTCTACGGTCTGGGTTCCGACGGTACCGTAGGTGCCAACAAGAACACCATCAAGATCATCGGTTCCCACACGGACCTCTACAGCCAGGCCTACTTTGACTACGACTCCAAGAAGTCCGGCGGTTACACCTGCTCTCACCTGCGCTTCGGCCAGCAGCCCATCAAGGCTCCTTATCTGGTGAACACCCCCGACTTCGTGGCCTGCCACGTTCCTTCCTACCTCAAGAAGTACGATGTCCTCAAGGGCATCAAGGACGGCGGCACCCTGCTGCTGAACAGCCTCTGGGACGAGGAAGAGACCATCGCCAACATCCCTGACAACGTGAAGGCCATCATCGGCCGCAAGCACATCAAGGTGTATATCATCAACGCCACCAAGATTGCAGCCGAGATTGGTCTGGGTGGCCGTACCAACACCATCCTCCAGAGCGCCTTCTTCAAGATTACCAACATCATCCCCTACGAGGATGCCGTGAAGTACATGAAGGACGCTATTGTGAAGTCCTATGGCAAGAAGGGTGAGAACGTGGTCAACATGAACTACGCTGCCGTAGACCGCGGTGGTGAATACACCGAACTCCACGTCCCGGCCGAATGGGCCAACCTCACCGCCAAGTTCGAGAACCCCAACAAGGACCGTCTGGCTCCCGCCTTCGTAAAGGATGTGGCCGATATCGTGAACGCCCAGGCTGGTGACACCCTGCCCGTGAGCGCCTTCATGCCCTACGCCGACGGCACCATGCCCGCCGGTACCGCCGCCTTCGAAAAGCGCGGTGTGGCCGTGAACGTTCCCACCTGGGACGCCGAGGCCTGTATCCAGTGCAACACCTGCGCCTTCGTTTGCCCGCACGCCGCCATCCGTCCTTTCCTCCTCACCGAGGAAGAGGCCGCCAAGGTGCCCGCTAACGTAAAACTGGCCCAGGGTAAGGCCAACCTCAAGGATTACAAGTACGCCATCGCCATCTCCGTAGACGACTGCACCGGTTGCGGTAACTGCGTGGATGTCTGCCTTGCCAAGCCCGAGAAGGCCCTCAAGATGGTTCCTTACATAGATGCCAAGGAAGACCAGGCTGCCTTTGACTACCTCAACAAGAAGGTGGGCTACAAGGAGTACGTGGACAAGAAGGCCAACATGAAGAACAGCCAGTTCGCCCAGCCTCTGTTCGAGTTCTCCGGTGCCTGCGCCGGTTGCGGTGAAACCCCCAACATCAAGACCATCACCCAGCTGTTCGGTGACCACATGATGGTGGCCAACGCTACCGGTTGCTCCTCCATCTACGGTGCTTCCTTCCCGGCCAGCCCGTACTGCACCAACGCTCAGGGCCACGGTCCCGCATGGGCCAACTCCCTGTTCGAGGACTTCTGCGAATTCGGCCTGGGTATGAAGCTCGGTTCCGACCGCGCCCGTGCCACCGTGGCCAACTGGATGCGCAAGGGTCTCGAGTGCAGCTGCTGCACCGACGAGATGAAGGCCCTCTACGCCAAGTGGCTGGAGGCTCCCCAGGATGCCGCCAACACCCGCGAAGTAGCCGACAAGCTCATCCCGCTCATCGAGAAGTGCGACTGCGACGTCTGCAAGACCCTGTACCAGTACCGTCACTTCATCGTGGCCCGCAGCCAGTGGATCTTCGGCGGTGACGGTGCCTCCTACGACATCGGTTACGGCGGTCTGGACCACGTGCTGGCCAGCGGTGAAAACCTCAACATCCTGGTTCTGGATACCGAGGTGTACTCCAACACCGGCGGTCAGAGCTCCAAGGCCACCCCTGTGGGCGCCATCGCCAAGTTCGCCGCTTCCGGTAAGAAGATCCGCAAAAAGGATCTGGGCATGATGGCCATCTCCTACGGCTACGTCTATGTGGCCCAGGTGGCTATGGGTGCCAGCCCCGTGCAGTTCTTCAACGCCATCAAGGAGGCCGAAGCCTACGACGGCCCGTCCCTCATCATTGCCTACAGCCCTTGTATCAACCATGGCCTCAAGGCCGGCATGGGCCTGAGCCAGAAGGAAGAGAAGCTGGCCGTCGAGTGCGGTTACTGGCACCTCTACCGTTACAACCCGGCTCTGGAAGGCACGGACAAGAACCCGTTCACCCTGGATTCCAAGGAACCCGACTGGAGCAAGTTCCAGGACTTCCTCAAGGGAGAGGTCCGCTTCGCTTCCCTGTACAAGTTGTTCCCGGAGCAGGCCGACGAGCTCCTCGCCAAGACCGAGGAATTCGCCAAGGTTCGCCTCAACACCTACAAGAGACTCGCCGGCAAGTAATGGCAGTCCCTACCCAAAGAAAAGCCTCGCTTTGCAGCGGGGCTTTTTTTTTATTTGGCGAAAACGTTGTTAAAGGCTTCGTTGGTAAGATCGTACGCCTGCTGGATGCGGCGCGCGTAGGCCAGAAAGACCTCCCCGGAGGGCGTGAGGCGCAGTTCCCTGCCCCGCTGGAAGAGCTCAAAGCCCAGGGATTCCTCCAGGGCCGATATTTGCGTGCTTACCGCCGGCTGGGTAAGTCCCAGCGTCTTAGCGGCTTTGGTGAAATTCCTTTCCTTCTCTACCTCCAGAAAGGCCCGAATTTTGCTGTCTTCCAACATAGCTATTCAATCTTATCACAAAAATAGTTATTTTTGTTTGGAATATAAAAAATTGTTTCTACCTTTGCGGTGTACTATTAAGCTAATACACATTAAAGAGCAACTACTATTTCTTAACAAATCAATAAATGAAGAAATTCTTTATTACCCTCGCTGCCCTGGCGCTGAGTGCCACCCTGGCCTTCGCCCAGCAGCCCACCCGTGAGCAACTGGAAGCAATGATTGCCCAGATGCCTCAGATTCCGGTTTCAGAGGCCTACACCGTAGGTCATCTGGACAACGGTCTTACCTACTTTATCCGCCACAACGAACTCCCCAAAGGCCGGGCCGAATTCTACCTCGCCACCAACGTTGGTGCCATCGAGGAAGAATATCCCGCACAGGACGGACTGGCCCACTTCCTGGAGCACATGTGCTTCAACGGAACCGAGCACTTCCCCGGTAAAGCCATCCTGGACTACCTCCGTTCCATCGGAGCCGAGTTTGGCCGCAACATCAATGCATCTACCGGTTTCGAAGAGACCCAGTACATGCTCAACAACATTCCCGTGCAGCGGGAGACCGTAGTGGACAGCTGCCTCATGATCCTGGCAGACTACTCCCACTATGTGCTCAACCAGCCCAGCGAGATCGACGCAGAGCGCGGCGTCATCATCGAGGAGCGCCGCACCCGCCGCAACGCCAGCTGGCGCAGCATGG
>CAMVJR010000114.1 GCA_947167855.1 uncultured Bacteroidales bacterium | reverse complement strand
CCGTTCTCCCCGGCCTCCACAAAGGTCTGCACCAGAAACACATATTTCTCTACCAGTTCCGAAACCATAACACACAAATATACAAAAAATTCTCCCTCCCGTGTGCGAAAAGGGCCCAAAACGCACACGGGGAGAAGGGATTGTGGAAAAGTGTGGGGAAAAATCTGGGGACGGGACGGAAGGAAAAAAATTTTTTTCTTATATTTGCCCTGGTTAGTTTTTAGCGTATTCCATTATGGATCAATTTACCCGTAATTACATTGACGGATTCATGGCAGAGGTTATCGCCAAGAATCCGGGCGAGTCCGAGTTTCACCAAGCCGTGCGCGAGGTGGTAGAAAGCATTGCTCCGTACATCACGGAGAATCCTCAGCTGATTGACCAGAAAATCCTGGAGCGCATTGTGGAGCCGGAACGCATTGTAATCTTCCGGGTTCCCTGGACGGACGACCGCGGAGACGTTCACATCAACCGTGGTTTCCGCGTGCAGTGCAACAGCGCCATCGGCCCTTACAAGGGCGGCATCCGTTTCCATCCCAGTGTGAACCTGTCCATCATGAAGTTCCTTGCCTTTGAGCAGACCTTCAAAAACGCCCTCACCACGCTGCCCATGGGCGGTGCCAAGGGTGGATCCGACTTCAACCCCCGTGGCAAATCCGACGCCGAGGTCATGCGCTTCTGCCAGAGTTTCATGACCGAGCTGCAGCGCCACATTGGCCCCAACACGGACGTTCCCGCCGGAGATATCGGTGTGGGCGGCCGCGAGATTGGTTATCTCTTTGGCCAGTACAAACGCCTGAGAGACGAATTTACCGGCACCCTGACGGGCAAAGGCCTGGCCTGGGGCGGCTCCCTCCTGAGGCCCGAAGCCACCGGCTACGGCCTCTGCTACTTTGCCGAGCAGATGCTCGCCACCCGCTCAGAGAGCTTCCAGGGCAAGAAGGTGAACATTTCCGGCGCGGGCAACGTGGCCCAGTACGCCGCCCAGAAGGCTATGCGCCTAGGCGCCAAGGTCCAGACCCTGTCCGACTCCGACGGCTTCATCTACGACCCCGAAGGCCTCAACGAGGAAAAGATGGCCTTTGTGCTGGAACTCAAGAACATCCGTCGTGCCCGTATCAAGGAGTACCTCCAGAGATATCCGCAGGCCCAGTACTTCCCGGGAGAACGTCCCTGGAAGATCCCCTGCGACATTGCCCTCCCCTGCGCAACGCAGAACGAGATTGAGGAGGCCGATGCAGAGAACATCGTCAAGGGCGGAGCCATCTGCGTGGCCGAAGGCGCCAACATGCCCACCACCCCGGAAGCCATCCGCATCATCCAGGGCGCGGGCCTGCTGTACAGCCCCGGTAAGGCTTCCAACGCCGGCGGCGTGGCCACCAGCGGTCTGGAAATGAGCCAAAACTCCATGCGTCAGCGCTGGACGGCCGAAGAAGTGGACAACTACCTCCACCGCATCATGCAGGACATCCATTCGGCCTGCGTCAAATACGGAACGGAGGCCGACGGTACGGTCAACTATGTGAAGGGCGCCAACCTGGCGGGCTTCATCAAGGTGGCCGGTGCCATGACAGACCAAGGCTTAGTATAATAAATGGAGAATGCAGCTTTGATGACCAACCGGATCCGCCGGGTCCTTCTGGTTTGCAACAATTACGACAATTTCTCGTTGGAAGAAGACGGGCGGCTGGATATGCGCATCGCCCGTGAGTATTCGGAACTCAACCTGAGCAATCCGCCCGTGTTTGAAAGGGTCTCCTCTACCGGGGAGGCCCTGGAACGGGTGACCGCCGGGGAGCGTTGGGACATCGTGATAGCCATGTACAACGCCGGCGGGGACAATGCCTTTGAGTTTGCCCACCGGGTCAAGGAATCGGCCCCGGGCACCCCTGTGGTACTCATGACCTGCTTCTCCAAGGAGGTGTCCCGCCAGCTGGAAGACAAGGACCGTTCCTGCATTGACTACGTGTTCAACTGGAACGGCAGCACGGACCTCATCATTGCCATCATCAAGCTGCTGGAAGACAGCCTCAACGCACAGGAAGACATTCTGCAGGCCGGCGTGCAGTGCATCATGCTGGTAGAAGACTCCGTGCGCTACTATTCCACTTACCTGCCGCTGCTGTACAAACTGGTGCTGCAGCAGAACCTGGAAGCCATCCGCGACGCCCTCAACGAGGAGCAGCAGATCCTGCGAAAGAGAGCCCGTCCCAAGATTCTCCTGGCCACCAACTACGACGATGCCGTAAACCTGTACAATACGTACAAGGAGAACCTCCTGGGCGTGATTTCGGATATCGGCTTTGTGCTGCACAAGCACGACAAACCCTCGCAGGAGAAGCTGGACGCCGGTGTGGACCTGTGCAAATTCATCCGCTCCGACGACCCTCGCATGCCCATCCTCATGCAGAGCTCGCAGGAGAGCATGCGCCCCGTGGCCGAAAGCCTGGGAGCCGGCTTCCTGATGAAGCGTTCCAAGACGCTCACCCATGAGCTGGCCGAATACATCGGCCGTGAATTTGGCTTTGGCGAATTTGTAGCCACCAATGAGAAGGGCCGCGTGATGGCCCGCGCCAACGACCTGCAGGGCGTGGAGGAAGTGCTGGAGACCCTGCCGGAGAAGGTGCTGGACAAGCTCCGCAGCAAGAACTACATCTCCCGCTGGCTGCTGGCCCGCGGTATCTTTGCAGAAGGCAACGCCATCAAGAGCAGCCGCCTTCCCAGCGCGGCCGAGTTCCGCGCCATGGCCATTCCGCTCATCCACAAGTACCGCGTACAGCAAAGCCTGGGCGTGGTGGCCCGCTTTGACGCCGCCACGTACAACGATACGGTTTGGTTTGCCCGGTACGGTGAAGGTTCGCTGGGCGGCAAGGCCCGCGGCCTGGCCTTCCTCAACCACATCCTCTACCAGCACCGTCTGTACGACAAGTGGGAAGGCGTGCACATCACCGTACCCCGTACCCTGGTGCTGGCTACCGACTGCTTTGACCGTTTCATTCTGGAGAACGGTCTGCAGTATGTGATCAATTCGGACATTTCGGACGCGGAGATCCTGTCGGAATTCGTGTCCTCCAACCTTCCCTCAGATGTGATGGATGTCCTGAGGGCCTTCATCCGCGTGGTGCATGTGCCGCTGGCCGTGCGTTCCTCCTCCAAACTGGAAGACTCTTACTATCAGCCGTTTGCGGGTGTATACTCCACGTACATGATTCCGTCGGTGGAGAACGAGGACCAGCAGCTGCGCCTCCTGTCCAAAGCCATCAAGAGCGTGTACGCCTCCGTGTACTACGCCTCCTCCAGGGGCTATATCACCGCCACCGCCAACGTGATCTCGGAAGAAAAGATGGCCATCATCCTGCAGGAAGTCTGCGGAGCCGAGGACCAGGGCTACTTCTTCCCCACCCTTTCCGGCGTGGCGCGCAGCGTGAACTACTATCCCATCGGCCATGAGAGGGCCGAAGAAGGAATTGCCAAGGTGGCCTATGGCCTGGGCAAGGCCGTGGTGGACGGTGAGCAGGTGCTCCGCTTCTCCCCCGCCTATCCCAAGCATGTGCTGCAGACCTCTACCCCGGAACTGGCTATGAGGGACACCCAGAAGGTGATGTACGCCCTCAACCTGCAGCCGGAGAAGTTCAAGACCAGTGTAGACGACGCCGTGAACCTGGAACGCACGGACATTTACGACTGCAGCAAGTTTGCATCTTTTAACCGCGTCATCTCCACCTACGACTACGAAAACCAGCGCATGGTGGACTCTCCCATGGCCAACGGTCCCAAGGCCGTGACCTTCTCCCACATCCTGCGGTACGGAACTTTCCCGCTGGCAGAGATTGTTCAGGAGCTCCTGGACATCTGCTCCAGCGAAATGCAGGGTGGCGTGGAGATTGAGTACGCCGCAGAGCTCTCCACGGGCATCTTCAACGCCCTCCAGGTAAGACCCATCTCCTCCGACGGCCTCAAGGCCCAGGTGGACTGGCGCAACGTGGACTGCTCCGGCGCCATCGTGACCTCCCAAAGTGCCCTGGGCACGGGCTGGTTCACCGGCCTCAAGGATGTAATCTATTTGAAGGCCGAGACCTTTGACAAGATGAAGACGGAAGAAATGGCCGCCGAGCTGCGCACCCTCAACGCCCAGTTAAGGGCCGAAGGAAGGCAGTACGTCCTCATCGGCTACGGCCGCTGGGGCTCCAGCATCCCCACCCTGGGCGTGCCGGTGGTATGGAGCAACATTTCCGAAGCCAAGGCCCTTGTAGAGTGCTCCCTGCCCGATTTCCGCGTAGATCCCAGCCAGGGGACGCACTTCTTCCAGAACCTCACCTCCTTCAACGCCGGCTATGTGAACGTGGATCCTTACTCCCGTCCCGGCGACAATCTGGATCTGAGCGCCCTGGAGGCCCTTCCGGCCGTGTTCGAAACCCAGTGGCTTCGCCACGTGCAACTGGACCAGCCCCTCACCGTCTGCATCGACGGCAAAGCCGGTAAAGCCCTCATTAAGTTAGCTTAAAGCGAAGAAAACAGCGCTTCGGCGCAATTGATTCCGTCGAGGGCAGAGGAGACAATGCCCCCGGCGTAACCGGCGCCTTCCCCGCAGGGGTAGAGGCCGGGAACGGAAACGTGCTCCAAAGTCTCAGGATTCCGGGGCAGGCGGACGGGAGAAGAAGTGCGGGACTCCACGCCCAGAAGGAGAGCGTCGTTGGTGTAGTACCCGTGCATCTGGCGGTCTACCTGCGGGAATGCGCGCCTCAGGCGCATAGAAACGTGCTCCGGAAGGAGTTCGTGCAGCGGGGCCGAAAGGGCGCCCGGATGGTAGGAAGTCTTGGGAAGATCCTTGGACTCGATGCCGCGGCAGAAGTCTTTCATGCGCTGGGCCGGAGCGCTCAGGGGATGCTTGGCGCCGTGGGTACTGGCCCACTGGTACATGCTGCGCTCGATATCCCGCTGGAAATCCATGAGGGCAAAGGGTCCCTCGTACTGGTCCGGCTGGTCTCCGGGCTCTATCTGCACCACCACGCCGGCATTGGCCCATTTGGAATTACGGGCGCTGTTGGACATGCCGTTGAGCACCACCGTTCCGTCTTCCGTGGAAGAAGGCACCAGGATGCCGCCGGGGCACATGCAGAAGGAGAAAACGCCTCGGCCTTCTACCTGCTGCACAAAGGAATATTCGGCCGTGGGCATGAACGGCTGGTACTTGCCGTGATAGCGGATCTGGTTGATGAGCCACTGGGGATGCTCTACGCGTACGCCCAGGGCAAATCCCTTGGCCTCCAGCGCCCAGCCTTTGGCCTGGAACAGCTCATAGATATCCCGGGCCGAATGTCCCGTAGCCAGAATCACTTTGCTTGCCCGGTACTCCGACCCATCGGCACAACGAACCGTAAACTCCGTCATGCCCGACTCCGATCGGGCATCTATTTCCGCGACCCTGGCGTCAAAGTGATACTCTCCCCCATGATCCTCGATGCATTTGCGGATATTCTTGACAATCTCCGGCAGGCGGTCGGTCCCAATATGGGGATGGGCGTCAATCAGGATGTCCTCGGAGGCACCAAAGGCCACCAGCTGGTGCAGGACCTCGCGGATGTCTCCGCGTTTGGAGGAGCGGGTGTAGAGCTTGCCGTCGCTGAAGGCGCCGGCGCCGCCCTCTCCGTAACAGTAGTTGGAATCCGGATCAATAACCCCTTTGACGGAAAGCTGGGCCATGTCCACCTTGCGGCGCTCTACGTCTTTGCCGCGCTCCAGGACAATGGGCCTCAGGCCCAGCTGGAGCAGCTTGAGGGCGGCGAACATGCCGGCCGGGCCGGCGCCGATCACCAGCACCGGGGCGGCATCGGCCACGTTCTTGTAAGGCGCCACCTGGTACGGCTCGTAGGGTTCGTTGGTGCGGTAGGCCTGCACGCGGTAGCGGTACAGGATGTCCTGGCGGGCGTCTATACTGCGGCGCACCACCTGTACGTGGCCCACCAGCTCGGGCTTGACGCCCAAGGCCTTGGCGGCCGCCTCTTTCAGTTGGGCGGCCGTCAGTTCCTTTCCTATCTTCT
>CAMVJR010000113.1 GCA_947167855.1 uncultured Bacteroidales bacterium | reverse complement strand
TCCGACAACTTCCGCCAGAGCGCCATCCAGGGCATCATGAAGCGCATCAAGGCCAAGGGCGCCCATGTGATTGTGTACGAGCCCACCCTGGAAGACGGCAGCACGTTCTTCGGTTCGCCGGTCGTAAACAACCTGGAGGCCTTCAAGGCCCAGGCCAACGCCATCATCGCCAACCGCTTTGACGAGCAGCTGGAAGACGTAAAAGACAAAGTATACACCCGAGATATCTTTAAAAGAGACTAGAGCATGATTCAATCCATGACCGGCTACGGAAAGGCCGAAGCCCAGCTCCAAGCCGGAAAACTTACCCTTGAAATCCGAACCCTCAACGGCAAAAGCGCCGATATCAACCTCAAGAGCTCCCTCCTGCCCAAAGACAAAGAGCTGGAAGTGCGCAAACGCCTGGCCGACCGGCTGGTCCGCGGCACAATAGACCTCTACATCAGTTTCGAGGCCGGAGCCTCCGACACCGCCCACAGCATCAACGCCGACGTCTTCCACGCTTACTGGCAAAGCGCCGTCAAGGCCCTTGACAAAGAAGTGGATCCCAGCATCCTGGCGGGCGCCATCCTCCGCCTCCCGGACGTAGTGGACTCCAAGAAGGCCGATATCATCACGGAAGAAGAGTGGCCCAAAGTATCGGCCGCCCTGGACCAGGCCCTTGACCAGCTCTGCGACTACCGCGCCAACGAGGGCAAAGCCCTGTATAAAGACGTTACCGGCCGCGTAGAAGGCATCCTCAAGCTCTACGACCAGGTGGAAGCCCTGGAAGGAGAGCGCATCACCACGGTGCGCGAAAAGTTTGACAAGGCCCTGGCCGAATTAGCCGCCAAGCCCAACCCCGAGCGTCTGGAGCAGGAAATGATCTTCTACCTGGAGAAGTACGACATCAACGAAGAAAAGGTGCGCCTGCGCCAGCACTGCAAGTACTTCATGGAAACCATCGACGGAGAGCCCTACCCCGGCAAGAAGCTGGGCTTCATCCTCCAGGAAATGGGCCGCGAGATCAACACCACCGGTTCCAAAGCCAACCATGCCGGCATCCAGCAGCTGGTTGTAAGAATGAAGGACGAATTAGAAAAGATCAGAGAACAATCCATGAACATCCTATAAAAAGAAAACCTCAGGACTGAACCTGAGGTTTCTTTTTAGAAAGTGATATGGGCTTCTCCCATATTGACTCCCATCCATCCTACCTGGACGATGGGAATTTTTTTGCCGTCCAGATTAGTCTGGTAAGCGGGCTCCTCCATAAAGGTATGGGAATGGCCGCTGATGAAGAGATCGATGTCACGAGTGGCGGCGCAGAGCTTGGGATCCGTAGTGTCTCCGGGATTGTGCTCCGTGTAGCCAATGTGGGTTAAGGCAATCACGTAATCCACCTGGGGACGGATCTCATCCACATACTTCTGGACCGTGGAAACCATGTCGAACTCCGGGATACGGTTGGCAATATCGCCGGCCACCATATCCTTGAGGCCACAGAGAACGCCCACGATGCCAATTTTCTTGCCAGCACGCTCCACAATCACGTAAGGCTTGATGTACTTGCCAGCCTCGAAGGGAGAGAAGTCGTAATTGCACACCACCACCGGGGCTTTCAGGTGCGACAGCAGCTCTCCCAGGGCCTCGATGCCGTTGTCAAACTCATGGTTACCCAGCGTAACAACGTCGTATTCCAGCGTATTGAGCAGCCCCACCTCTACCTTGCCGCCAAACTCCGTAAAGTAGGACGTACCCTGGCAGAAGTCTCCGGCGTGGATCAGGAGCACATTCTCTTTTCCATCGGCCTTGCGGACAGAGTCTATGTAAGCAGCGCGCTCCAGGACTCCGCCCATGCCGGCGTAGTGGGTCTTTTCGGCCTCCAAATGGCTGTGCGTGTCGTTCACGTGGACAATGGTGAGCGTGCTGGTTTGGCGCTTGCCCACCTGCATGCCCACGTAGATGCACCAGCCAATGACACCCAGGCCCACCAGGACCAATACAATGCGAATGATCTTATCTTTCATAGCCTAGTCCTCCATAATTACGCGGCCGTCGCTCTGGCCATGAATGATTTCTCCGCGGGCCTCGCAGCCCTTCACATAGTCCAGCATCACGTCCTTGAGCAGTACGTGCGAGAGCTTCACGCTCTCCGCCAGAGAGCCAATGTTAATCTGGTCACCGCCGTCCAGCAGGAAGTCGATGGTGGTTACATTGTACACCTTGTTGGGATCGATGGGCTTGCCGCCAATGAGGGCGCTCTCCAGCTTGTGGGCCTTTACGCGCACCGTGGCACCGCTGGTGGCCTGGAAGGCCTTGGTCTGGGCCAGCTGCTCAAAGAGTTGCGTGAGGGCGCTACCCTTCATGCGGACATACACCACATAGTTCTTGAAGGGGAACATGGAGGTGATGTCGTCCAGGGTCACGGCGCCTTCCGGCATGGGAAGCCGGATGCCGCCAAAATTGGTGATGGCAAAATCCATGGGCACCTTGAACTGCTTGGAGCCAAAGGCACGCAGGGCATCGGCAAACAGGTTTCCCAGCGGCAGGTCCGGATTGTCCCGGAGGTTCTCCAGTAGGGCATCGCTATGGCCGATGACCACCTTGAGGGGTGCCATCTTGACCTGGGCCGAATCCAGGATGCGGGCACATCCGGCCACCTGGCTGTCCAGCGGGTACGCTACTCCGGAAGGAGCCACATAGGCGCTGTCGTTAAAGACGCCCAGGGCCTCCGGCACATTGTCGCTGTTCACCGGCTTGGACTGCATACGATGGCCGTCCATGGCCACCACCCGCCATTCAAAGACGGGGCCCTTAGGCTGCAAAGCCTGGCTGGCGGCAAAAACTGCCCCAACCAGGATTAAAGCCCAAGCAATATACCAGATATTCTTGTTATTCTTTACTTCATTTTCAGCCATTTCCACAGGTCTTTGAAGGTGGATTTCTTGCCAAACATCAGGATGCCCACCTTATAGATCTTGGCCGATGCCCACGCGCAGGCCACGAAGGTAAGTACCAGGATGACCATGGACAGAACCAGTTCCCAGGTAGCTACACCAAAGGGAATGCGGGCCAGCATCACGATGGGAGAAGTAAAGGGAATCATGGAACCCCAGAACACGATGGCGCTGTCCGGTGCCTTGAAGGCATACAGGGCAATGAAGAAGCCCAGCATGAGCGGAACGGTCACGGGCAGCTGCAGCTGGGAGCTGTCTCCCTCGTTCTCCACGGCCGATCCGATGGCCGCAAAGAGCGACGCATACAGCAGGTAGCCAAAGACAAAGAAGAAGAGGAAGGCCAGGCCAATCTGACCCAGGTTGATATTGCCGATGGTGCTCACGATGGCGTCCATACCGGAAGGCTCACCGGCGGCCACAGCCGTAGTATCGGTAGCAGCCAGGGCACCGCTCAGATCCAGGTCTTCGGGATGCACGCCACTGGTGGTAGCCATCTGCTGAACCATCTCCGTGGTATTGTCGTCTCCAAAGATGCCCATGATCTTGTCCTTGCCCATGATGCCCATGGCAATGCCCAGGAGCATGCCCGTAAGCACAATCCACAGCAGGAACTGCGTGAGGGCCACCAGGGCCACGCCGATGATCTTACCAAACATGAGTTCCGTCGCCTTGACAGAGGACATGAGGACCTCCACCACACGGGAGCTCTTTTCTTCGATCACGGAGCTCATGACCATGCCGGAGAACAGGGCAATGAACATATAGATGGCCATACCCAGAATCATGGACAGGGCCATGTAGATGCCACTTTCCGAGATGCTTTCCTTACCGGATTCATCCACGGTGTAGGTGTGCAGCTTTACGTTGGACTTGACCCCGGCCATAATCTCCTCCAGGTTCTCGATGCCGTAGCTCTCGATGCGGTAGGCCTCAACGGCGTCGTTGATTCGGCTTTCGATCATGGAGCCGGTATCCATACCCAGCGGCTTCTCCGAGTAGCAGTCTGCAGTGACGGTGCGGGCCTCGGTATCCAGCTCAGAGATGGTGAGGAGGATATCCACATGGGCCGAAGAGAAATCGGCCTTGATGGCCTCGGGGGAAGCGTCTACGCCCAGGTCTACGAACTTGGTGACGTCATTGTCCGTGAGGAAAGGCAGCACAATGCCGCTACGGTCAATCACACCCACCTGCTTGGCCTCTTCCTTGGCGCCTAACATGATGAGGGACGGAAGGATACAGATGGCCGCAAAGAAGACAGGGGCCAGGAAAGTAATGAGAAGGAAACTCTTCTTCTTAACCTTATTCAGGTATTCACGCTGAATAACAATGCCTAATTTCTTGAAATTCATAAATGAATTCATTTATTTGTTAACGTTACCCCCTCCCGACCCCTCGCCCGAACTGAGAGAAATGAAACTTGTTTCAATTTCCGAGGTGAGTAGAGGGAAAAGACCTTTGTCTTAAACCCCTCCCCTCGGGGGAGGGACTTAAGGGGGTCTCATTAATCGTTCGTCACTAATTTAATAAAGATATCGTTCATACGGGGAATCACCTCCTTGAAGGAGTTGATGGTGACATCCTGGGCAATGAGGCTGCTCAGCGTGGCGTTCACCTCCGGACGAGGCACCACCAGCTGCTTGCGCTCCTTGAAGGCATCCGTGTACTCGATTTCCACGTTGTCCTCACCATGCTGGCGACGGATCTCCTCCGTGCCGCCGGTGACCACCAGTTTACCCTTGTTGATGAGGGCGATGTTCTCGCACAGGGCCTCAACCGACTCCATGTTGTGGGTGGAGAGGATGATGGTGGCACCGTCTTCCTTGAGGCGCAGGATCTCCTTGCGGATGAGTTCTGCATTCACCGGGTCAAAGCCGCTGAAGGGCTCGTCCAGGATCATCAAAGAAGGCCGATGCACAATGGTGGTGATGAACTGCACCTTCTGGGCCATACCCTTGGAGAGTTCCTCCACCTTCTTGTTCCACCAGTCCTGGATCTCAAAGCGGACAAACCACTTCTTGAGTTCCACGGCCGCCTCGCGGGAACTCATTCCCTTGAGCTGGGCCAGGTACATGCACTGGTCCCCCACCTTCATCTTGCGGTAGAGGCCGCGCTCCTCCGGCAGATAACCGATGCGAGAGACGTCCTCCTCCGTGATGGGGTGACCCTGGAAGTACACCTCACCCTCAGAAGCCAGGGTGATGCGGTTGATGATACGGATAAGAGTGGACTTACCCGCGCCGTTGGGCCCCAGGAGGCCGAAGATCTTGCCCTCCGGAATGTCCAGCGAGAGCTTGTCCAGCGCCACTTTGGGACCGAAGGTCTTTGTTACGTTCTTTACTTCAATGATTGCCATAGCATTTTTCATGGCCGCTTTAATGGCCATCGTTTGTGCAAATATAGTAAGTTTTTATTGAATCGCAATAATATTTTATCAAATATTCAACAATCGCACCACCAACTCGGTGAAGAGGTCGGCCTGCGACGCCTCACCGGCGTCTCCGCCCTTTCCCTTATAATCAAAGTCTGTAAGCAGGCTGATAGCCGCCATACACTGCGGCAGGCTGTAGTTTCTCTTAGCTGCGTCGTACTCCTTGAGGAAGTAAGGATTCACCTTGGGCGTTTCCCCGGCGTGATACTTCTCAATGCGCTGGAAGTGCGTAAAGAGGGGCGCAATCACCATGGGCAGCACAAAGCGGGGCGTCTGGCCGATGTATGCGGCAATCTTGAGCGCCTCCGCCGCCTTGCGGTAGCTCAGGCAGCGGGTAAGCTCAAACACGCTGTACTGGCGGCTGATGCCCACGTTCTTCTCGATATCGGCCACGCCTATCTCCTTCACGCCCTCCGGGAGGTTCTTGAGGAGCTTGTCCGTTTCTACGGCTATCTTGCCCAGGTCGGTTCCGGCGCTTTCGGCCAGCAGTTGCGCAGCCTCCGGGTGGATCCTGAGTCCCCTGCCCTCGTAGTACGAGGTAATCCACTGGGGCATCTCGTAGTCCCGGAGCGCGAGCGATTCCACAATCACGCCCGCTTTGAGGACGCTCTTGTAGAGGGCTTTTCTTTTATCGGCCGATGCACCATGCATCAGAATCACCAGCACGGTGCTCTCCAGCGGCTGCTGGCAGTAGATGGCCAGGTCTTCCAGGCCCTTCATCTGCTGGGC
>CAMVJR010000112.1 GCA_947167855.1 uncultured Bacteroidales bacterium | reverse complement strand
ACTTTGGCTCCGGACCTGCGACACTTTGGCTCCGGACCTGCGACACTTTGGCTCCAGACCTGCTACACTCTAGCCTCCCAAAATCTGCGGGCCCCTCCCCCTATACTGGTCCGGGGGTGGACAAGCCCCCCGGACCCCTATCCTCCTCCTCCCGGGCCCAGACCGTCGCAGGTCCCCGGCCGTTCCGTCGCAGGTCCGCATTTTTCCTCCCACCTGCGACGCCAGAGGCCGCAGAAGGCGGAAAAGTGTCGCAGGCCAGCGACTTTTTGCGGACCTGCGACACTCTACCCTCCCACCTGCGACACTAATCGGCCTGATCTGCCTTTCTCCTTTTCATGGGAATCAGGCCTTCCACCAGATTGCGAGGCATTTGCAGGCAGCGGGCCAACTGCGGGACACCGGTCCGGTATCCCCTATACAAGTAGGGCAGTAGCCGGGCCTTCATGTCCGGAGTTAGTTCCGGGATGGAAAGGTGGTAGAACTTTTCGGCCAGATTGGAGATGATGGCCAGCATCTCCGCATCCGTGTGGCGGACCCGTTTGTTCATTTCGAGTTTTTGTTGCATTTCGGCCATGTTGACGGATCCTATCACCTTCAGGAAGAACGCCTGATCATGGTTGAAGGCACTTTCCAGGTATTGCCAGTCACATGCACTGGCAGGTTCTAAGGATCCTTGTGCATTGATGAGCCAGGGGACGCCACTCAAATCCATGTGAGTGCGGAACAGAGCTTCCCTCTCGCGACGGGAGAGGGAGGAAACTCTTCGGCACGCATGCGGACTCTTTCCGCCCATGAATAATCCACGGTAACCGGACCAGGGGTAGTCTTCTATTCGACAGCCGGTATCGTTCGCATTTCGCGGTATATATGCGAGGGCATTTCGGACGTACCAATCTGAGTCCAAGTACTGGATGTCTACGTGTGATCTTGACAGAATGCCAGGTTCACAATACTTCCAGCTTATGTACTGGGAGTGATGCTTTTTTATGTTCTCGCCAACGAGCATGGCGGCTTCCATACTTGGTGCCAGCAGGCCTATGTGCCCGTGGTTAGACATTGCTATATGCGTAATAACCAGGCAGTTATTTCTGAGCGCGCTTAGGTAGAAGGCCTTTTCCAACTGGTCATAGTCTTCATCGTCTCTACACAGAAGTACCGATTCCATCCCTTCCAAACTGATGTGGAAGGGATAGACCTTTCGGGTGCTCCCATCCGGAAGCCTCCTCGAAACCACTCGTTCAAATGCCATACTAATTCATTCCAGGCATCTTGAAAGGAAGTGAGATGAGTCCTTGCCGGCAATTCCAACTGAGCGGGCGTGTTTTTTTAGAGGGGTCATAGCCATGGGGAACTTTGAGTTGGTCCGAGAAACTCTCGTAGTGGGGCAGGTACTCAAACATCAGGGAAGACCAGAGCTGCTCGGCACCTTCGTAGGGCTCGGCGCATGTTATAATTTCGGCCATGGACAGGTAACGAATGGCCTTGGCTATATCCAGATTCTTTTCATTCCACACAGCATTAACTACACCTCGAATGGCTCTCCTGTTGATCTGGTCGAATATCTTTTCAAACTCCTTCATGTCTCTGACCGGTCTTTCAACAGAATCGGCAAATTCAAAATCGGTGCTAAAATGAAGCTCTCCGTTATCGTCCATCAGGACTTCCAAAAACTTTTTCATATCTGTACTCGCTCTTGTGCCAGACTATCTTCCACAATGGCCAGGATGTCCTCTCCGTACTTGGCAAAGCGCGAAGGCCCAAAACCGGGGATAACCCGCAGCTCCTCTTCCGTGCGGGGCGCCCGGTCGGAGATCGCAAACAGAGTAGTGTTGGTAATAATAACGAAGGCCGAAAGATTCTTCTCTTTAGCCACCGCCCGGCGCCACTGGACTAGGTTGTTCTTCAGGATGGGATGCAGGCTTTTGTAGTCACCGGCCCGCGTAAATCTTCGTGCAAGGGCCAGGATGGCGCTCTCATCCGTGACCGTGAGGGCGAAAACGTCGCTGGTGACGAGCAGGCTGTTGTCGTCCTGTAAAGTGATGTTCAGTAAGTTTTGCATAATCTTATGTTTTTTGCAAAGAAAAGAAACATTATCGGTTTAACGGAAAATGAAACGTTTAATTGCATTTTCGGCCTTGCAGGGCCTTCTGAGGCCGATTTTTGGAGCGCCCCAAACGCATAATTGCTGCAAATTAACGTTTTTCGACTTCGTTTGGTTGCATAACGCTCTGATTAACAAAGCAATGCACTTTTTTATCCGTTTCAGCCAATGCGTGCAAATGATACAGGCCGATGAGTTCGGAAGTTCCCGGCCCAGAAACCGTGAGGAGCATGGGAGCGGGATGAGTGAGAAGAGACGCCCCTTCGCAGGTGACGCGGAGAAGCGTGTCAGGTTTGGAGCCATAGCGTCGCAGGTGGGAGGAAGGAGTGTTGCTGGTCCGGAGCCAAAGTGTTGCAAGTGTGAGGTAGGAGTGTCGCAGGTGGGGGAACAAAGTGTCGCAGGTCCGCAAAAAGTTGCTGGCCTGCGACACTTTTCCGCCTTCTGTGGCTTCTGGCGTCGCAGGTGGAAGGAAAAATGCGGACCTGCGACGGTCTGGGCGATGACCTGCGACGGAACGCCCGATGACCTGCGACGTCCGGGCCGATGTGGCCGGGAGATCCCGTGGCAAGGCCCAGGACGAGTGAGGGCCCGGGAGGAGGAGGATAGGGGTCCGGGGGGCTTGTCCACCCCCGGACCAGTAAAGGGGGAGGGGCCCGCAGCTTTTGGGATATTTTCGGAGAGAGCTTGCTCTCGGAGAAAATGTCCTAAAAGGTGTGGGAGGGGCCGGAGTGAGCGAAGCGAACGGAGTCCCCCCGGATCCCTATCCTCCTCATCCGGGCGAGGGGGAAGCGAAAAAACCGGCCCCGGGAGAGGGGGTCGGTTAGTATAGGGGTGCCCCGTAAGGGCAGGGAGGCTAGAGCGAGACGGTGACCTGGGCCGGGAAGGCGTAGGCCGGGTCCTCGCGGGCCAGGAGGTTGCGGCGGAGGGTGTTGGCATTGCGCTCCACCATTCCGTTGAAGAGCTCACGGCCACCGAAGAGGATGACCACGGGCTTGCTGAGGTCCATCATTTCATCGTTGAAGTACACGGTGAGCTGGGTGTAGTCGCACCATTCAATGTCCACGGTGTTGGTGCCGCGGTCTACGGAGGCGACTACTTTGGAGCCCTTGCCGGCCTCGGTGAGGGGAACTCCCAGCCAGTAGAAGGATTCCTTCATCACGTCACCCTGGACCCAGACCACCTTCTTGGGGTAGGGGTTGCGGGTGTACTGGGACATCCAGCGTACGGCGGCGGTGTCCACACGGTCCATCCAGTGACCCTTTTCGGGTACAATGTGGCCCTCGTGGATGTAGCCGGCGGGGTCGGAAGCCTGCAGGGCATCCAGCTCCTTAATGCGCTTCTCGCATTCCTTGTTGCGGTCGTAGGCGTCGTCCTTGGCGCCACACCAGATCATGAAGGGCGTGTTGCGGAGGCCTTCCAGGTTCACGTCACCGGGGTGGCCGGCCATCATGGAGGCGGCGGCCCAGTGGTCCGCCATGCGGGGGGCCAGGCGCCAGACGCCGTCACCACCGGCCGAATAGCCCATGATGTACACCTTGTTGGGGTTCACATCCTCAAAGGCTACCATCATCTCGATGATACGCTCGTAGAATAAATCGGCCTGCGGGACAAAGTGCAGGTCCCAGGTATTGACCACGGCGCGGGGGGCCAGGTAGACACCCTCTGCCGGCTGGTAGAGTTTCTTCTGGTTCTCCCACTGCTGGTCGTTCACCTCCGGCGCAGCGTTGCCGCCGCCGTGGAGGGAGATGTAGAGGGAGCGGCCGTCCACCGGCTTGTCTCCGTACACCTTCCACCAGATGGGCATGGTATAGTCGTCCATATCCAGGGCCTGGGCTTCGTACTCGGCCTGGGTGGCGGTGCGGATACTGTCCTTCCACTGGCTCAGGACCTGGGATTTGTATTTGCTTACCTCTCCGGGCGTGTTGAGAGCCTGGTCTACAATGGGTATGGAAGTCTTGACTTCCTGTTTGGGCTGGGCGCACGAGATGGCGGCTAAGCCCAGCATAAGTGCAATTATGTGGTTTTTCATATTTACAAAGATACATAAATTTTGGTATATTTGCAGTGATAAAGCTAATATGCATGAAATTACCCTTTGCTAAGAAATCAAACCTCAAAATACTGGTTTGCAACGATGACGGATACAAGGCCGCCGGCATCCACGTCCTGGCCCGCGTCATGTCCAAATTCGGAGACGTAACCGTCGTTGCCCCCAAGTTCCACCAGAGCGCCACTTCCATGTCCGTATCACTGGGCGTGAAGCAGCTGGCCTACAAGGATCTACCCGAAGAAGGCCCCGGCAAATGGACCTACCTGGATGCCACCCCGGCTTCCTGCGTCAAGTTCGGCCTGGAGTACAAGTACGAGAACCGGGATCCGGACCTGGTGGTGTGCGGTATCAACCATGGCACCAACGCTTCCATGGCTGCTAACTACAGCGGCACGCTGGGCGCTGCGGAAGAGGCCGCCGTCAACGGGCGCAAAGCTATAGGCGTATCCCTTTGCGATTTCCGATCCGATGCAGACTTTTCGGCCGTGGAGGCCCTTCTGCCGGACATTATGAAGAAACTGATAGACAACTGGCCGGGTAACCGTCCGGGTCTGTACTATAACATCAACTTCCCGGCCATGCCCCTGAAGGAAATCAAGGGCGTGAAAGTGGCCCGCCAGGGTGCCGGTCACTGGATCAAGGAGTTCGAGCCCTGGGACGAGAACAGCCTGGGCGTGCTCAACGACAGCTTCCTCTGGCAACACTACCGCGTCAATCTGGAAGACGGAGAGAAGGCCGTGTTCATGCGCGGCACCTTCGTGAACGACGACCCCGATGCCGCTACGGCAGACCACCTGCTGCTGGAACAGGGCTACGTAACTATTGTTCCCTTCAACGCCCAGATGACCGATCTGGCCGAGATGGAGCGCCTGAACAATACCTTATGAGGTATTACATCATAGCCGGCGAAGCCTCCGGAGACCTCCATGGCAGCAACCTGATGAAGGGCCTGTACGCGCAGGACCCTCAGGCCACCATTCGCTTCTGGGGCGGGCCGAAGATGGACGAAGTCTACCAGGCCCATGAGTCCGGAACGGGCCTGGTGGCCGACTACCGCAACACCGCCGTCATGGGCATCCTGCAAGTGATCAAGCAGGGCCGAACCTTGGTCAAACGCATCGAAAGCTGCCAGCAGGACATCCTGGCCTGGAAGCCCGACGCCGTCATCCTCATCGACTATCCCGGCTTCAACCTCCGCATTGCCGAATACGCCCACAAGGCCGGCTTCAAGGTGTTCTACTACATAGCTCCCAAAGTGTGGGGTTCCCGCGAGCGCCGCGTGTCCAAGCTCAAGGCCTATGTGGACAAACTCTTTGTGGTCTTTCCCTTCGAGATTCCGTACTTCGAACGCAAGGGCGTTCCCTTCGTGTTCGTTGGCAATCCGCTGGTAGATGCCATGGCGCAGAGCCCCCAGCTGTCGGAATCCAAAGAGGCCTTCCTGGAGCGCACCGGCCTGCCGGACCAGCCCTGGATAGCCCTCCTGGCCGGCTCCCGCAACATGGAAATCCGCTCCATGATGCCCGTCTACATGAATCTGGCCGATGCGTGGTACGCCGCCCACCCCAAGGACCTCTTTGTAGTAGCCGCTGCGCCCTCCAGTTCACAGGCCGATTACGCCCCGTACCTGGGGGACCGTCCCTACGTAAAGATCGTCTTTGGTGAGACCTACGGTGCCCTCCGCCATGCCCGTGCGGCCGTGATTAACTCCGGCACCGCCTCCCTGGAAGCCGCCCTGATAGGAACGCCGCAGCTGGTGAGCTACAAGCTCTCCTCCCTGATCCCCGCCTGGGTAGCGCGCAAGTATATTAAGGTAAAGTACATCTCCCTGGGTAATCTGATCCTGGACCGCCTCGCCTTCAAAGAATACATCCAGAACGAGGTCAAGGTGCCGGTCCTCTACGCCGAACTCACCCGCCTCTGCGAAGACAAAGCCTACCGTAGCGCCATGGAGGCCTCCTACGCCCAGATCCGTCAGTTCCTGGGCTCCACCGGAGCCTCCGA
>CAMVJR010000111.1 GCA_947167855.1 uncultured Bacteroidales bacterium | reverse complement strand
AGTCCTTGTGGATCTCTGCCCCGCGGGTGCCCTGCACGCAGTGCGGCGGCCAGGGACCGCCCTGGGCGGCAAACGAGCAGTGGTTCTCCGGATGGTGGTCCCGGATAAAGAGGATGGGGTACGGATGGTGCTCCTTGATATAGGCCACGGTATGGGCCACGGCATTATCGGCCTCCTGGCAGGCCAGGGAGCCGTCTATGAAATCGTAGATCATGTCTACGACAATGAGTGCACTGTCTTTCATCATAACACAAAGGTAACAAAAAAACCCGGCTTTTGAGCCGGGTTCCTTTGTTTAACGATAAATGTTGTATTGGCTGTAGAGCGAGCCGTACATCTGGCCCAGGACCTCCAGATAGGGCTCTCCTTCAAAGACGGTGGTACGGAAAACGGTGTTGTCCACCAGATAGTACTCGATACCGTTCATCACGATGACCTCATAGTCGTCCGGGAGGGAGGTAACCAGCGCACCGGCAGGAGGAACGATGGTGGTGTACACACCGGAAGGAGATACAGTATAGAATACGCCGTCCTGATAGAAGTACTCGGAGTTTGCGTAGGCGTAGCTCTGCACCAGACCCATCTTGTTGGCCAGCTCATAGGCCGAAAGGGCCCGGTTGGAGTTGATGGCGTAATTGGCGTTGCGGGCAATGATGCGGGCATTCTGCTGCGCGATGATGAGGTTCTGCCGGGCAATGACGTTATAGTAGTCGAACACGCTGTCGTAGGTACGGTAGGTGTCGTAGTAGTAGGCGAAGCGGATGGCCCGCAGGATGGCCCTGTCAATGGCCCTCTCCAGAGGAGTGCCAAAAGGAGGACGGCAAATCACATACGAACCGCCATAGGGCCGATAGTAAATTCCATCGTGATAGTAATAATCAATGCCCCAATGGCTGATCCGGCGCCAGGAAGGCGGGATGCTGTGGATGCGGTATCCGTAGTAGTGAGGAGCGTCTCCATAGAAGTGGCCGGGACGGTCATAGGGCAGAGGATCTCTCTGGCGGGGTGCCACGCGGTACATGTTGTGCCGGTCGTCTACCCTTACGCCATCGTTATAGCGATAGTTGTAGCCGTTGTCCCGGTATACCTCCTGGGAACGATGCTCCGGATTCTCAACGGCGGTGCCGGTGAGGCCGCTGCTGGTCACATTGGAGGAACGGACGGTGCCGCTGGAGCGCTGCTGGCTGCTGCTCTGCTGCTGAGGCTGCTGAGGCTGCTGCTTGGTCTCTCCGCTCACCACACGGGTGCCCTCGTTGGAGGAACGGGTGGAGCTGCTGCTGGAGCGGACGGTGCCGCTGGAGCGGGTGCTGGAAGAGCTGGAGCTGCCGGAGGAGCGGGTAGATCTACTGCTAGTGGTAGTAGCGGTGCCGTTGTTGTTGCTCCGACGGTTGTGGTTCTGGTTCTGCGGCTGCCGCACGGTTCCGCTGGAACGGGTGCTCGAAGAGCTGGTACTGGTACTGCTGCCGCTGGAGCGGGTGCTGGAAGAGCTTGAGCTGCTGCCGCTGCTTCTGCGGTTGCTGCTACTGGTGCTGCCGCTTTGCTGCTGGGTGGTGCTGCCGCCACTGGAACGGCGGGTAGACTGAGCCCGCATATCGGGTGCGATGAGCATGGCCAGGGCCAGCATCAGGGTGGCTGTAAATGTCATAAACCTTCTCATAGCACAAATAGTTTTAAAAGTTAACGGTATAAATAATACACTTGAGAAAGCTTCTTGAAAGCCTCAACATCCTTGTTCCAATAATCAACAATGTCCGCAACTTTCATCTGCATTCCAAAAGCCATTCTCACATAATCCGTGCCACAGACTTTATCCAGCATGTCCGTGCTGGAGAGCGGATAGGGGTTTTTATCGGGATAAAGCTCGTTCACAGCCTGCATGACGTAGAACTGGAGCAGGCTCACGGGACAGGCCTCATAGTCTGTAAAAGTAAACTGGACGCCGTGCAGGAGAACGCCGCTCTTACTGCCCGCAATGGGCTTGTAATGGATGGTGCGGAAGGCTACGCCCGGGATGTGGTAGCTGTTAAGCCGGTCCAAAAGGGCGTCTGCATCTATCCATTCGGCCGCAAAGGTTTCAAAGGGAATGGTATACCCCACGCCGCTGTTGAGCAGGCCGAACTCCCCGGCAATGCCCGACGCGCCATAGCAGAGGGCCGACTGCATGGAAGGGATGTTGGGAGAGGGCAGGATCCACGGAAGGCCGGTATCCTCGTAGAGCATGTCGCGGCGCCAGCCACGCATGGGAACCACGGTGAGCTTGCACTGCACGGGCCTCAGCCGGCCGCGCTGGCCGCGGTTCAGATCTTCCTGATTGATGAGCTGGGCCAGTTCTCCCACGGTAAGGCCGTAGAGGAAAGGAATCTTGTACTGGCTCACAAAGGAGTAGAAGCCGTCTTCTACCACACAGCCCTCTACCTTGTTGCCGCCCAGGGGGTTGGGGCGGTCCAGCACCACCACCTCGATGCCGGCGGCGGCACAGGCGCGCATCACCAGGCCCAGGGTGGAGATGAAGGTATAGCAGCGCGTACCTACGTCCTGGATATCGTACACCATGACATCAATGCCTTTGAGCATCTCGGGGGTAGGTTCCCGCGTGGCACCGTAAAGGGAATGGACGGGAAGGCCGGTGCGGGCATCCCGGGAGCTGTCTACATGGTCTCCGGCATACACGTCTCCGCGTACGCCATGCTCCGGGCCGAAGAGGGCCACCAGGTTAACCTCCGGAGCCTGGAACAGGATGTCAATAGTGCTGCGGAAGTGGCGGTCTACGCCGCTGGGGTTGGTAACCAGGCCCACCCGCTTGCCCAGCAGGGGTTCAAAACCATTCTCTACCAGCACTTCCAGGCCGGTGGTGACTTGGGCACGAAGGCCCAGGGCCAGGGTTAGGGCCACTAGCGTAACGAGGAATCTTTTCATTGGACCAGTTGATAGATGCGCTGGAGGGACTCCGGTTCTCCGGAGTGGTACAGGTCTATGGAGAAGGGGCCTTCCCCGGTGGGGATGCCCTTTTCCTGCAATACGTGCAGGGTCTGGCGGGCCACGGCGGGAGCCGGGTCAATGACCTGCACCGAAGGGCCGGCCAGGCGCTGGATGACGGGCTGTAGGAAGGGATAGTGGGTGCAGCCCAGGACGATGATATCGGCCCCCTTGTCCAGCAGCGGCTGAAGCGAGGCACGGACGGTATCTTCGGCCTTTTTACCCTCCAGGATGCCTCCTTCTACCAGCTCCACGAAGCCTTCTCCCACGTGTTCTACGATGGTGACGTTGTCTTCAAAGCGGCCGCGGGTGTGGAGGTATTTGGAGCCCTTGAGGGTGCCGGCGGTGGCCAGGACGCCGATGACGCCGCTGTGGGTTCCCAGCGCGGCGGGCTTCACGGCCGGTTCCATTCCGATGAACGGAACTTCCGGATATTCTGCCCTTAAGGTGGCGATGGCGGCGGCGGTGGCGGTGTTGCAGGCTACAACTATGATATCGGCCCCTTTTTCCAGAAGGAAATTAGTGATGGTACGGGCGCGGTCCTGGATATATTCAGCGGTTTTTTCTCCGTAGGGGCAGTGGGCGTTGTCCGAGAAATAGAGATATCTCTCCTGCGGGAGCAGTTTTTTGAGCTCCCGGTATACAGACAGTCCTCCGCTTCCGGAATCGAAGATACCAATACTTGCCATAAGTATACAAATGTACGAAAAAAAAGTCGTACCTTTACGAAAGTATGGCAACAGATATAGACAAATTCGTACACGACCAATTGTCGGTGTGGCCGGCGGTGGCCGCCAAATACCGGAACCTCAAGAGCACGCGCACCCGCACCCTTCCGCTGAGCGGGATGCTGATCACGCTGCAGTCCAATCCGGGCCGGGTTCCCATCTTTGACCACGGCTGCCCCCTGTGCGAAGAAAACTATATGGAGCACCAGCACACCCTCCCCTTCGAGGGCCGAAAAGGGCGCAAGTACAACATCCTGGTCAACCGCGCCCCCATCTTCCCCAACCACCTGGTCATTACGCGGGACATCCATGCTCCCCAGACCATCTGGCACCGGTTCCCGGACATGCTGGACCTGGCCGCCCGCCTGGAGAACTACCTCATCTTCTACAACAGCCCCAACAGCGGTACCACCGTACCCCAGCACGCCCATTTCCAGGCCTGCCCCAAGGGCTACATGCCGCTGGAAAGAGCCGCCGAAAGGCTGCTGCGCGGCGCCAAGGCCGGACAGCCCACGGAAGAGATGGAGTTCATTGCCTCCGTCCGGGATGCAGAGCTGTACCACTACAAGCGCTTCAACCGGGGCATTTTTCTGCTCCGCGCCCAGACGGCCAAATCCATGGCCAAACTCTTTTACCGGCTGCTGGACTGCATGAACCTGGTGGCCGAAGAAACCGAACCCCGCTTCAACGCCTACACCTACTGCAGCGAGGGAGAATTCCGGGCCATCGTGGCCCTGCGCGGCGCTTCCCGCCCCCAGTGCTTCTACGCAGAGGGAGACGCCCACTTTAGCATCACCCCGGGCGCGGCCGACATGGCCGGCTTTGTGGTGGTTCCCCAGGAAGAAGACTTTGACCGCCTCAACGCTCAGGTGGTCCAGGATATCTTTGAAGACGTCACGTTACCAAAAGACCAGGAAGAACGCCTCCTGTGGCGCCTGGTACGCACCCAGCCCCGCATAGAAGTGGAGATTGAATCCGGGGAAGAGATTGCCTTTGAGATTGTATCGGACGGTGCCGGCCCGCAGAAGGTCCGTTTCCAGGACGGCCGCATAGACTACAACGGCGTCCTGTACGACGAACTGGTCTTTGAAGCCGTTACCATCTCTACCCTGTTTGCAGAGCCTTCCTTTATCATCTATGCCAACGGGGAGCGCCGCTATGCCGGCACGCTCAAGTTCCTGGTCAAGGACGGCAAGGTGCAGGCCGTGAACATCCTGGGCGCAGAAGACTATCTCCTCAGCGTAGTGTCCCTGTTCCCGCATGAGGAGCAAAAAGAAAAGGCCCTCGCTTTGCGGAAGGCCCTCCTGGAAGGGGAAAAGATCAAGGATCCGTACATAGGCCTCAGTGAAAAGGCCGATTCCTTTGCCCGCGCCGTCATAGACGAGACGTGGGGCCAGACCCTATAACATAGCCAGCAGCTTCTCCTTGATGCGCATAAACTCACTCTCGAAGTTGGGGGTGAGGATGTCCTTGCCCATGGCTTCCTCCAGCTCGGGGATGCTCCACCATCGGCCTTCAGACACCTCGGCGGCATTGGGATGCAGGGTGGGATGGCCCACCATGGCGTGCACAAACACAAACTCGCGGTCCCGCTTGGTCTTGTACTCGTAGGCCTCCAGGAACACGGGATTGAAGGCCGACAGGCCCAGCTCTTCGGAGGTTTCGCGGAAGAGGGCCTCGGGCACGGTCTCGCCATAGGAAACATGGCCGCCCACGGCGGTATCCCAGTAACCGGGAAGGAGGTCTTTGTTGAGGGCCCGTTTCTGCAGGTACAGCTTGCCGTAACGGTCCAGGATGTGGAGATGGACCACCGGATGCAGCACCAGCACGCCGCTGTGCACCCAGGCCCGGCCAGCCTGGCCATACACAAGGCCGTTGGGTTCTATGAGGGGCAGCATCTCATCGGCCGACATCACGGGTTTTCCCGGATGGTCGATGGACGGACGCGGATAGATGGGCGCCGGAGAGGCGGGATAAACCAGGTCCAACATAGGCTAACCCAGTGCAAAGACAATGAGCAGCTGGGCCACCAGCACGCGCATGAACATGGAAAGCGGATACACCGTGGCGTAGTTCACGGAGGCGTAGTCGCTTCCGTACATGCCCTGGGCGAAGGCCAGCACCGGAGGATTGGTGCAGGAGCCACTGATGAGGCCGCAGATCTGGTAGAAGTTGAGCTTGCACACAGCCCGGGCCACAATGAAGGTGATGCAGAGCGGCACCATGGTAATGAGGATGCCGTACAGGATCCACCAGTAACCGCCGTTCACGATGGAGTTCCAGAACTCTCCGCCGGCGCCGATACCCACGGCGGCCAGGAAGAGGGAGATACCAATCTCGCGAATCATCAGGTTGGCGCTGGGGGTGGTGTAGGTGGTTATCTTGTACTTGGGACCCCAGTGGCCCAGCAGGATGGCAATGATGAGCGGACCGCCGGCCAGGCCCAGTTTGAT
>CAMVJR010000110.1 GCA_947167855.1 uncultured Bacteroidales bacterium | reverse complement strand
GGCAAGACCTTAGGTCTTGTACGCGTAAGAATTTTTTGGCAAGATGACAGACGACAAGAAGAAAAAGATAGTCAAGTGGTACTGGATTATTCTGGTAGCCCCCTTCGTGGCTCTATTCCTTTTGCTGTGCATAGTTTGGGCCTTTGCCGACATCCCCTCCATCGAAGAACTGGAGAACCCTGATTCTAAACTGGCCACCCAGGTCATTGCCGAGGAGGGAGAGATCCTTACTACCTACCATATAGAGAACCGTACCTTCGTAAGCTACGAAGAGCTGGCTCCCTCGCTGGTGCAGGCCACCGTGGCCACGGAAGACAAGCGCTTCTACAAACACTCCGGCGTGGACATCCAGTCCCTGGCCCGCGTGCTGTTCAAGACCCTCCTCTCCCGGGACTCCTCCCAGGGCGGCGGCTCCACCATTACCCAGCAGCTGGCCAAGACCCTCTATCCCCGCGGAGAGCACGTGGGCAAAGTCAAGATGGTCTGGATCAAGCTCAAGGAGTGGATCACCGCCATCAAGCTGGAGCGCAACTATACCAAGGAAGAGATTGTGGACATGTACCTCAATGCCATCTTCTTTGGCTCTAATTCTTATGGTATCTCCAGCGCTGCCAACCTCTTCTTTGGCAAGCAGCCGTCGGAGCTGCTGGTAGAGGAGAGCGCCGTACTGGTGGGCATGGTGAACAAGCCCACGCGCTACAACCCCATCATCAATCCGGACAATGCCCTGAGGCGCCGCAACCTGGTGCTGGACCGCATGCGTTCCATGAAGTACATCACCAAGGCGGAGTGCGACTCCCTGCAGGCCCTTCCCATCGTGCTGCATACCCGCCAGGGAGACCGTACCACCGGCGTGGGACCGTACTTCCGCGACATGCTCCGCCGCACCATGAACGCCACCCAGCCCAAGCGCTCGTCCTACCAGTTCTACGAGGACTACCAGGCCGATTCCCTCCTCTGGGCCGACGACCCCCTCTACGGCTGGCTCAACAAGAACGCCAAGAGCGACGGAACCCCGTACGACCTGGACCGCGACGGCCTCCGCATCTATACTACCATTAATTACAAGATGCAGCGCTATGCCGAGGAAGCCATTGCCGAGCACCTGGGCAAGGATCTCCAGAACGCCTTCTGGAAGGAGCTCAAGTACCGCAAGAATCCTCCCTTTACGGCCGATACGGACAAGTCCGTCATTGAGACCACCCTCAAGCAGGCCCGTCGCTGGAGCGACCGCACCCGCATGATGAAGGCCTCCGGCCACTCCGATGCAGAGATTGAAGCCTCCTTCAAGGAGCCCGTCCGGATGCGGGTCTTCACCTGGGACAAGCCCGGCTACCGGGACACCCTCATGACCCCGGACGATTCCATCCGCTACTACAAGTCCTTCTTCCGCGCCGCCTTCATGGCCATCGAGCCCGGTACGGGCCACGTAAGAGCCTATGTGGGAGGACCGGACTACCGCTACTTCAAATACGACAACGTACGTCAGGGCAAGCGTCAGGTGGGTTCCACCATCAAGCCTTTCCTGTACACGGAGGCCATGGAATCCGGCATGACGCCCTGCGATCCCGTGCTCAATTCGCCCGTGGTCATTGTGGTCAACGACGGAGATACCTGGTCTCCCCAGGATACCCACGCCGACGGCACCATGGTAGACCTCACCTGGGGTCTGGCCCATAGCTCCAACTCCGTATCGGCCTATCTGATGAAGGAACTGGGAGCCGCCTCCATGGTTTCCATGATGCGCAAGATGGGCATCACCGGCTTCATCGATCCGGTGGCCTCCCTCTGCGTGGGATCGGCAGACCTTTCCGTGTACGATATGGTGACCGCCTATAACACCTTCCCTTCCGGAGGTACCTATACTTCTCCCATCTTTGTCACCCGCATCGAGGACAGCGACGGCAACGTGCTGGGTCAGTTCAGTGACCGCAAGCGCGAGGCCCTGTCGCAGCGGGCCACCGGCGCCATGATCCAGATGATGCGCGCCGTAGTGGAATCCGGTGGTACCGGCGCCCGCCTGCGCTTCCGCTATGGCCTCAAGGGAGAGATTGCCGGCAAGACGGGAACCACCAACGACAACTCCGACGGCTGGTTCATCGGCTACACGCCCACCATCACCGCCGGCGTCTGGGTAGGGGCCGAAGACCGCTACGTCCACTTTACCAACACCAGCCTGGGTCAGGGTGCCAACATGGCTCTCCCCATCTGGGGCCTGTGGATGCAGAAAGTCCTGAAGGACGGTACCCTGGGCATCTCGGAGACCGATGTGTTCCCGGAGTCCCTCAAGGGATCGTACTGCAACGGCGTGCAGCAGGAGGAAAACCCTACGCCCGAAAAATCTGAACTGGAAAACTACTATTTCGAATAATGTCCAAGTATCAAGCGATTGCTGTAATATACGGAAGTGACTCCTCCGAGTGGGAAGTCTCTTGCCGCAGCGGAGAGTTCACCGCTTCCCGCATCGATGAATTCAAATACGACGTCTACGAAATCTTCGCCCGCTTTGGTGAGTGGAAGCTGGTGGCCATGCGTAAGGCCAACAGCATGCGTCAGGCTTTCCCGGAGGGCGCCCAGCCCGTGGTGGACAAGTCGGACTTCTCCGTGCTGGTCCTGGGAGAGAAGATCAAGTTTGATTTCGCTTACATCATGCAGCACGGCGCTCCCGGTGAGACCGGCCTCCTGCAGGGTTATTTTGAGATGTTGGGCATTCCGCACTCTACCTGCAGCGCTTTCGTAACCACCGTGGCCTTTGACAAGTACTCCTGCAAGAGCTATCTCCGGGACCAGGACTTTGTGAAAATGGCCCCCGACGCCATTGTCCGCATCGGAGACGATATCGATATCTTCAGCGCCAAGACGGTGGCCCGCCTGGGCCTGCCCCTCTTTGTGAAGCCCACCAGTGGCGGTTCCAGCTTTGGCATTACCAAGGTAGAGAAGGCCGAAGACCTGCCCGCCGCCATCCGCTTTGCTTTCACGGAAGGATCGGTAGCCATTGTGGAGAAAGCCGTCCCCGCCCAGCACGAACTCACCTGCGCAGTATACCGGGACGGAAAGGAAGTGAAAGCCCTGCCCATCATTGAGATTATTTCTGAAACCGGCTGGTTTGACTACGACGCCAAATACAACGGATACAGCCAGGAGGTTTGCCCCGCCCAGGTTTCCGAAGAACTGACCCACCAGGTCCAGGAAACCAGCAAGCGCATCTACGAGTATCTGGGCTGCAAGGGCCTGGTCCGCATCGACTATCTGTCGGCCCAGGACGGTCTCTATTTCCTGGAAGTGAACATCATTCCCGGCATGACCAACGCCTCGCTGGTGCCCAAGATGATCCGTACCGCCGGCATCTCCCTGCCGGACTTCTTCACCACCATCATAGAGAACTCCTAATCCATGCTGCTGGTAGATTTTCTCAAGGAAGGGACGCAGTCCCTGGAGTCGTTGTACCCCACAGCCGAGGCCCGCAACCTGGTTTCCATGCTGTGCCAGGAGCTCATCGGCACCCAGAGCTATACCCATATCGTTGACCCCCAGTACACCATTGCCAAGAAGGACGAACCGGCCCTGGAAGCCGGCATGGAGCGTCTGAAGGCCGGAGAACCCATCCAATATGTGGTGGGCAGCAGCGAGTTCTGCGGCCGCCGGTTCCATGTGACCCCCGCCGTCCTCATCCCCCGTCCGGAGACCGAGCTGCTGGTCCGGGAGGCCATCAAGGTGGCCGACCGCCTGCACCGCCTCCGCAGCCCGTACGGCAAAACGGCCGAGCCTGTCCGCGTGCTGGATCTTTGCACCGGTTCCGGCAATATTGCCTGGTCGGTGGCCCTGGGCGTTCCCGGCGTGCAGGTGGTGGGCGTAGATCTCTCGGAAGAGGCCCTGGAAGTGGCCAAGGGGCAGAATTTTTCCGCCGAGCTCAAAGCCACCGGCGCCCTGGCCCCCACCTTTGTCCAGGCCGATGTCCTGGACCCTCAGCAGGAGTTCCCCTTCGGCCCCTTCGATCTCATCCTGTCCAACCCTCCCTACATCCAGGAGAAGGAGAAAGCCGCCATGCGGCGCAACGTGCTGGACTACGAGCCGGCATCGGCCCTCTTTGTGCCCGATACGGATCCCCTCCTCTTTTACCGCGCCGTGGCTGCCTGGAGCGTCCGCTTCTTTGAGGCCGAAGGCGTGGGCATTTCGGAGATCAATGAGGAGTTGGGAAGCGAGACGCTGGAGGTTTTCCGGTCCGCCGGATTCCCGGAAGTGGAGCTATTGAACGATTATTTTGACAAAAACCGCTTCGTTTTCTATAAGAAGTAGGCTTTCTAGCCCCGTGAAAGGCCGTTTTTAACTTAAGGGTGTGAAACCTTTTTTACACCCTTAATTTTTCGGTTCTTTGCAAAGAGGAACCGGAATAAGAACCGGCCGTCACGACATGAAGAACAATGCACTTTTGGCTGCCCTTTGCGCAGCACTGGCCTTTGGCTGTGACCAGGCCCGTTTAACTCCCGTAGAAGAACCCGAAGACCCTGCCCGGGAGCCCGCCGTACTGTTGGAAGACGTGGCCCGCGTGCTGGCCCGTATCCCGCTGGAGGGGGAACAGCTGGACGAGGTGTACGACGCCACCCACGCCTCGGCCGGGAACGGCTACGACGAAGAATACCGCATGCAGGAGCTTTTCTCCAACCCCGGCAGTGGTGTGGGAGGAGGGGGGTCCACCAAGGCCGATGGTTACCGCAAGCCCCTCCGCGAACTCATCCGGGAGGCAGCCCTGGCTACCAAGGCGGCCGGCTCGCTCGAGGACCCCGACGCCTGGCTGGAGGCCCTGTCGGCCTCGGATATCCAGATTTATTGGCCTTTTTCGGAGAAGTGGAACGGAGACGCTTTCCCCATCATCACGTTTGATCCGGGCGGGGATGCGCCCCAGAATGAGGGGTATGCCATGGGAGCCGACGGAAAGGTAACCAAGGTCCTGGTGACCGAAGAGATGGCCCGGGAAAGCCCCGTGTGGGTGGTCAACCGCAACTCGGACGCCGACTATAAGACCCTGGAGATGCTCCGGCGGGAAGACCCCTCCTGGGGTCAGGGCGGGGGAGAGATCCTGGTTACCAAGGCTTCCACCGACACCCGCACCCTGGTGCTGCGCTCCTTCAAGGCCCGCCGCCAGTATGACAGCTGGTTCGCCGGAGCCAGCGAGTTCTGGGTCAAACTGGGCTCCATAGAGGATTTCAAGGCCTCCACAGAAGGAGAACTACGGCTTTATGAACCCACCATCACAGACTTTATTGTGGTGGTGCGCCGCGGCCAGGTGGGAGAGTTTGTCCCCTTCAATGCCGTTCTGGTGTCCAGTTGGAACCAAATGCTGGAGTCTTGTGCGCTCATGATTATTGAAGATGACGGCGGAACGCAGACAAGCTGGAAGTGTACGGCTACCGTCAAGTATGAGTCCAAGGCCTATGGTTTTGACCTGGACCTCCCCCTCCGCTCCCGGGACGACATCGTCTGGCGCGGGAACCTTACCCGTACGTTTGTAGAAAAGAACAGCGGCCACACCGTTTCTCTGGGAGATGTCCAGCTGGTCCTTGAGCTGATTTAGCTTACGGTCATTTCGCAGACGGCGCAGTGGAAATCCAGGCGCAGCCGCTCTTTCCCGTTCCGGAGGAAGAGCGGTTCTGCCTTTTTTACCTTCCCCTGCTTGGGGCACAGGCCCAGCTCGTGCCGGATGCAGTACTTGCTGCGCATAAGCTCCCCGTTGGAAGCATATTCCAGCCGGAAAGAACTGTTCTCATCCTTTTTGCCCCGTTTGATGGGAAGAGCTTGGACAGGAAGAAGGTCCAGCCTTGCTGCCAAATCCCTCCGGAGGCCGTTTAAGGCCGATGTGGGAAAGAAGGGAACTGGACCGTCCGTTTGGCAGGAGGTTACTTCAAAGGCATAGTGGCCGCTGCGTTTTCCCAGTTGTTCCCTAATGGTTTGCAGCATCCGTTCCGGTTCCCGGGCGGTATCTGCGGGTGCAGGCAGTTGGGCCTGGACGGTGCGGCCGTCTTCGCTGACGGCGCTGGCCAGGAGCTCTCCATCCTTCAGGGCCAACTCCAACTTCACATCAATTTCCCGCACGGGTCTGGCTGCTTCTATCTGCCGCTCAAAGGCGGCACTGATGTTCCGGTACAGGCGCACTCCTTCCTTCAGCCCGGCCGGTTTCTTGCAGCGGACGGTGAAACCTTCACAAAAATCGGCCCGGAAGCCTCCTCCTTCGAAAGTGAATCCGTCTCCGTTGGACAGGACG
>CAMVJR010000109.1 GCA_947167855.1 uncultured Bacteroidales bacterium | reverse complement strand
TGCATGGAAGAAGGCAAGTGCATCTACACCGGCAAGCCTTCCCACCAGAGAGTTCTCTTTGCCCGTTCTTACTAAACTTGATATGAAACGTATTCTTCTCACCCTCTCCCTCCTGGCTGCCGCCACGGTGGCCTGGGGTCAGAACACCCAGGAGGCGGCCGCCGCCGCTGCCGCTGCCCTCAGCGCTGCAGAGGATGTTCCCGTGAAGGAAGAAAAGCCCAAGTACTGGACCAACACCTTTAACGCCAACCTCAACTTTGGCCAGACTTATCTGAGCCAGTGGGTGGCCGGCGGTTTCAACAACATCAGCGTCACCGCCAACGTGGACGCCGTTGCCAACTACTCCAAGGGCAAAGCGCTGGGCAACTCCCGCATCCAGCTGGAATATGGCCAGTTGTATTCGGCCGACAAGCCCATCTTCCAAAAGACCAAGGACCGCATTTACATGGAGTCCAAGTGGGGTTATGAAACCGCGGTAAAGCACCTGGCCTATTCGGCCAGCATCGACTTCAAGACGCAGTTTGGCAAGAACTACACCTACGGAACCCCCAAGGAGTTTGATGGCGACGAGCCCACCAAAGAGGACTGGCTTATAGCCCGCACCCTCAAGTCCGGCTTCCTCGCACCCGCCTACCTCAACGTGGGTGTGGGTGCCCTCTGGACCCCGGCTCCCTGGATCTCCCTCAACGTAGCCCCGCTCTCCGGCGGTGGTGTGCTGGTGACCATTCCCGAACTCAGAAAGACGTACGGTATGGATCTCCGGGAAGGCAGTGAGACGGAATACACCAACTTCCGCGCAGAATTCGGTGCCCAGATCAAGCTGGACATGGCCTGGGTCATCAACGACGTCTTCTCCTACTCCACCCAGGTAACCGCCTTCTACAACTACCTTACCCCCAAGATGGAGCCCCGTATCACCTGGGACAACAAGATTTCCTGGAAGATTGCCAAGTTCTTTGCCATCAACGTAAGCACCAACCTCATCTACGACCCGCGCGTACTGGTGCATGACCGTGACAAGGACGGCGTAACGGATTCCAAGGGCGTCCAGTTCAAGGAATACTGTGAGTTAGGTTTCACCTATACCATCACCCATAAGCACTAGGCCGATGCTCCTCGTTGCAGTCAGCGGAGGCATCGATTCCATGTGCCTGGCAGAAAAGGTCCGTCTGGAAGGCGGGCCTTTCGCCATTGCACACTGCAACTTCGGCCTGAGAGGGGAAGAAAGCGACGGGGATGAGGCCTTTGTAAAGGAATGGGCCGATCGGTACGGCATCCCCCTCCACGTCAAGCGCTTTGAAACGGAGGCCTGTGCCGCCCGGGAGGGCATCAGCATTGAGATGGCCGCCCGCCGCCTGCGCTACCACTGGTTTGGAGAGCTTTGCCGGGAGCACGGTTACGAAGCCGTGGCCGTGGCCCACAACGCCAACGACAACGCCGAGACGCTCCTCCTGAATCTCCTCCGGGGAACCGGGCTCAAAGGCATCACCGGCATGAAGGCCGAAGGATACATCCCCGACCCTGACTTCGCCGACATTCCCCTGCTTCGGCCCTTACTGAGTATGACCCGCGAGGAGATAGAAGCCTTTGCTGCAGAGCACGGACTCTCCTGGAGAGAAGACTGCACCAACGCCCTCAACGACTACAAACGCAACAAAATCCGTAACCAGGTTTTCCCGATCTTCAAAGAGATTAATCCCTCTTTCATCCAAACCCTGAATAGTGATATGGAGCGATTTCAAGAGGCCCTTCCTCCGGGAGTATTGTCCTCAGAACCCTCCGCTTCGCTACGTCCCTCCCACTGCCCTGCGGGCAGCGGGCCCCTCAACTTTGAGGGGGGCTCCGCCCCCCTATTATCCCCCTGCGGCTCCCGGCCTATAAGTCCTTCGGACCCGGCCTCCGCCGGGCGCTCTGATGAGCGCCAAAAAACCACGCTCCACCTTTTTACCACTAAAGAAGAAGAGTGGGACGGAAGTAAGGAAGTGAAGCAACCGGAAGGGATGCTCATTCTGGATGCAGACAAGGCCGGAGAACTGAAAGAGGACCGATGGGAGACCGGAGACTGGATCCGGCCCCTGGGCGCTCCGGGCAAGAAAAAACTGCAGGACTGGTTCACGGACCATCACATTCCGGCCGATGAAAAACCTTTTGTAAAGCTGTACAAGAGCGCCCGGGACCCGCACCACGTGCTGGCCATTGCCGGCTGGTGCATCGACCACTCGGTCCGCGTGACCGCCACCACCCGCCGAATCCTTCGGATTTCCCAAAAAAAGTCGTAACTTTGTAGACTTAACGCGCACGCGCGAAGCGTACGTACATACACAGTTTAATCAGAACAATCGATAATATGAACCGTAAAGTACTTCTCATGATTCTGGACGGCTGGGGAGAAGGCCGCCACGACTATTCCAACGCCATCTGGACCCAGGGCACGCCCAACATTGACGCTCTTCGCGCCAAGTATCCTTATGGCCATCTGCAGGCCTGCGGCGAGTTTGTAGGTCTCCCGGACGGCCAGATGGGCAACTCCGAGGTGGGTCACATGAACCTGGGCGCCGGCCGCGTGGTTTACCAGGATCTGGTGAAGATCAATATCGCCTGCCGTGAGCACAAACTCATGGAGAACGCAGAAATCAAGGCCGCTTACGAGTATGTCAAGAAGAGCGGAAAGAAACTCCACCTGATGGGTCTCACCTCCCACGGTGGTGTCCACAGCTCCCTGGATCACGTGTACGAATTCCTGCGCGTGGCCAAGGAACAGGGTCTGGACAAAGTGTACGTGCACGCCTTCATGGACGGCCGTGACACCGACCCCCGCAGCGGCCTGGGCTTTGTGAAAAAGCTGGAAGAGAAGATGGCCCAGACCACCGGTAAGGTAGCCACCGTCTGCGGCCGCTTCTACGCCATGGACCGTGACAAGCGCTGGAACCGCGTGAAGGAAGCCTACGACCTCCTGATCGAAGGCAAGGGTGCCGCTTTTGAGAGCGCCCAGGCCGGTATCCAGGCCAGCTACGACGCCGAAGTAACGGACGAATTCATCAAACCCATCGTGGTTACCGAGAACGGAAAGCCCGTGGCCACCATCGAGGAAGGAGATGCCATCATCTTCTACAACTTCCGCAACGACCGCGCCCGTGAGCTCACCTCCGTCCTCACCCAGCAGGACATGCCGGAAGAGGGCATGCACACCCTTCCGCTGTACTACTGCTGCCTCACTCCCTACGACGCTTCCTTCAAGGGCGTGCACATCCTCTTTGACAAAGAGCTGGTGCAGGACACCCTGGGAGAGACCGTTTCCAAAGCCGGCAAGCATCAGCTCCGCATTGCTGAAACCGAGAAATACGCCCACGTCACCTTCTTCTTCAACGGCGGCCGTGAGACTGTATTTGAAAACGAAGAGCGCATCCTGGTAAACAGCCCCAAGGTTCCCACCTACGACATCCTGCCCCAGATGAGCGCCCCCGAAGTGGCCGAAAAACTCATCGCCCAGATCCAGAGCGAGAAGCAGGACATGATCATCCTCAACTTCGCCAACGGTGACATGGTGGGCCATACCGGCATCTACACCTCCGTCACCCAGGCCGTAGCCTGCATCGACAGACTGGTGGGTGAGGTAGTGAAAGAGGCCATCGAGCACGACTACGTGGTACTCCTCACCGCCGACCACGGCAACGCAGACTTTGAAGTAAACCCCGACGGTACCCCCAACACCGCCCACTCCCTGAACACCGTTCAGTTTGTGGTGATCAACGCCGGTGAAGAGGTGAAGACCGTGAAAGACGGTGCCCTGTGCAACGTGGCTCCCACCATCCTAAAGCTGATGGGAATCCCCCAGCCCGCCGCCATGACCGCCGAACCGCTGATCTAAGGCATGGAACTGACCGCCAAATTCTTAGCCCAGCTTCTGAAGGGCACCGTAGAAGGCGACGAAAACGCCAAGGCCACCAAGTTTGCCAAGATTGAACATGGCAAGCCCGGCACCCTGAGCTTTTTTGCCAACCCCAAATACGAAGAGTTTGTCTACACCAGCCAGGCTTCCATCCTCATCGTGGACAAGACCTTCGAGCCCAAACAGCCCGTCAAGCCCACGCTGGTGCGGGTAGACAACGCCTACTCCTCCATTGCAGACCTTCTCAAGTATGTATCGGCCCAGAAACAGAAGGCCAGAAGGCACCGCAGCCTGCTGGCCCGCTGGCACTTCTCCACGCATTTTGGCAAGAAGGTCTATCTGGGCGCCTACAGCTATGTGGGCCGCCACGTAACCATTGGAGACCACACGGTCATCCATGAGCACGTAACCATCGGCGACAACACCGTCATCGGTAAAAATTGTATCATTTATCCGGGGGTAGTCATCTATCCTGGAATGATTATTGGAAATAATGTGATCCTGCATGCAGGATGCATCATTGGCGGAGACGGCTTTGGCAACGCCCCGCGCCCGGACGGCAGCTGGGAGAAGATTGAGCACCTGGGCAACGTGATCATCGGAGACGACGTAGAGATTGGCTGCAACACCACGGTGGACCGCGCCCAGATGGAATCCACCATCATTGGAAACGGCGTGCGCATTGACAACCTTTGCATGATTGCCCACAACGTGGTCATTGGAGACCACACCGTCATGGCAGCCCAAACGGGTATTGCCGGATCCACCGAGGTGGGCAAATACTGCATCTTTGCCGGACAGGTGGGCATCGCCGGTCACGCCAAGATTGCCGACCACACCACCATCCTGGCCCAGGGAGGCGTCATGGGCAACATCCGCAAGGAAGGCCAGACGCTGCTGGGTTCACCGGTGATTGACGCCAAACAGTATATCAAAGCCTACGCCCTCTTTAAACGGGCCGCAGAAGAATAAATGAACGGAAATCAGCACACCCTCGCCCAAAGCTTTTCCTTTGAAGGGAAGGGCCTCCATACCGGCACCTATGCCCATATGACGGTGCTGCCGGCTCCGGCTGGCAGCGGCATCGTCTTCCGCAGAGTAGATGTGGAAGGATGCCCGGAGGTCAAGGCCCTGGCCGAGAACGTGACCAACACGGCCCGCAGCACCACCATCGCCTGCGGAGAGGCCGTAGCCGTAACCATCGAACACATCATGAGCGCCCTCACCGGTATGGGAGTGGACAACGCCGCGGTGGAACTGGACAACCGGGAGGTTCCCATCCTGGACGGCAGCGCTCGCTTTTACGTGGAGGCCATCGCCAAGGTGGGCCTGGAAGACCAGGGTGTCCCCCGCCAGTTCATAAGCATTCCTTACGCACTGGAGGTAAAGGACCCCAGAAGCGGCTCCTGGATTAAGATAGAACCGGCCGATGCTCCATCGGCCCAGAGCACGGTGGATTTCAACTCCCCCGTGCTGGGTGTGCAGAGCGCCCAGTGGACCTTGGATACCGACTATGCCAAGGAGATTGCCCCCTGCCGCACCTTCTGTTTTTATAAGGAGATTGAGCCCATGCTCAAAGGCGGCCTCATCAAGGGCGGAGACCTGGACAACGCACTGGTAGTAACGGACGACGGATACATGGGAGATCCCGTTCTCCATTTTACGGACGAGTGCGGCCGACACAAACTGCTGGACCTGCTGGGAGACATGCGCCTGTGCGGCGGCTATGTCAATGCCCGCATTACGGGATTCAAAGCCGGCCATACCATTAACACAAAAGCAGCCAAGGCCCTGAGAGCCTTACTTAAATAGCTTACTATGAACAAAATTCATCCTCTCGCCTGTGTGAGTTCCGAGGCCAAACTGGGAGACAACATTGAAGTAGGGCCCTTTGCCTTCATCGACGCCAACGTAGAGATTGGAGACGGTTGCCATATCCAGAACGGCGCCACCATTTACAATCACGTAAAGATGGGCAAGGACTGCACCGTCTTCCCCGGCGCCGTGGTAGGCGCCATCCCGCAGGACCTCAAGTTTGAAGGTGAAGAATCCTGGGTAGAGATTGGAGACCGCGTGAACATCCGCGAGTGCGCCACCATCAACCGCGGAACCAAAGCCAGCGGCAAGGCCCTCACCCGCATTGGCAGCGACACCCTCATCATGTCTTATGCACACGTTGCGCATGACTGCCGGGTGGGCAACCACTGCATTTTGGTCAGCTATTCCGGCCTGGCCGGAGAAACGGAGATGGAAGACTGGAGCGTGGTAGGCGGCCAGTCCGGCTCCCACCAGTTCTGCCGCGTGGGCACGCACTCCTTCGTGGCCGCCCGCTGCAAGATTACCAAGGACGTACCGCCGTATATCCTGGCCGGCCGCGAGCCCCTCGCCTTCGAAGGCGTCAACCGCGTGG
>CAMVJR010000108.1 GCA_947167855.1 uncultured Bacteroidales bacterium | reverse complement strand
ACCTGCGACGATACCTGCATGTGCTGTCCCACTGTACATACCCGGTTCGTGTGTCCTCCAGGGAGAGCCTCCGGCCGGTACGGGCCTTCGGTCCTATCCCTCCCATTCACGAGCCATGGGCGGCTACGCCGTCCGGAGGCTCTCCCTTTCGGCCACACTTCCCTCATCCCGGGCCTGACCCTGGATCTCCCGAGCACGAAAACAACCCTCCCGGTGCTCGGAACCCCTAAAACTACCGTACCGCATCGCTTTGCCGGTGCCAAGTGGGAGGACGCTAGGGTGGGCTAGCGTTTTTCCCGATGAACAAAAGTTTGTTCTGTCTGTCATAATTGGCGGGGAGGGCGGGCATGCTATTGCATAGGGGAAAGAATATCACTAATTTTACTAGCACAGAGCATATTAACTAATAGCTAGTATTATCCATAATGAAAAACAGTATTAAACTTTTCCTTGCTGCATCGGCCATGACCTTTGCAGTGGCAGCAGGTGCACAGACCCTGAAGATGACTCCTCAGGTGGTGCGCATCACGGCTTATGAGGCTTCCACTTCCGTGAACCTGGTGGTGGTAAAGCCGGAGATCAAACTGGACGTGCTGGATCCTTCGGTGTTTACCGTTGAGACCAACGGCGTAGAGCGCAACGTGAAGATCGTCTACCCCTGCGACGACCGCGGAGAATGGACCGACGGTGGTGAGTATCTGGCCTTCGGCCTGGAAGTGAGCCGTGAGCGTGGGGCTGCCCCGCTGGTGTCCAGAGGCATGGGCTCCTGGAGCAAGGCCTATCCCGTCAAGGTGGCCCTCAAGCCCGGGAAGGCCCTCAAGGTGGGCAAGCAGAAGTTCACGGCCGTGGAATGCGCCACGGACCATGCCCTCCGCAACTTCCTGTCCGAGTCTGACTTCTTCCACCGCGGTACCTTCACCGGTCCTTCCACCGGCCGCCCGGGAGACGAGACCCTCACCTACGGCGCCTTTGAGCCCGAAGCCCTGCGAATTGACGGAAAGAAGAACCCGCTCATCATCTGGCTCCATGGCATGGGCGAAGGCGGAACCGACGTTTCCATCGAACTCATGGGTAACGAGGTGGTGGCCCTCATCCGCAACGACATCCAGTCCCATTTCACCACGGAAGGGGGAGAGAGCGGCGCCTATGTGCTGGCCGTCCAGTGCCCCACCATGTGGATGGGTACCTCCAAGGGCTTCGGCCGGGGTGAGTATCCCTCCCTCTATTCCGATGTCCTCAAGTCCTTCATAGACAACTATCTGTGCCAGAACCCCGACGTGGATCCCTACCGCGTGTACATTGGTGGCTGCTCCAACGGCGGCTACATGACTATGAACATGGTTCTGCGCAACCCCGGCTTCTTTGCGGCTGCCTATCCTACCTGCGAGGCCTACATGGACCAGTACATTTCCGACGTGCAGATCCAGCAGCTGGCCAAGGAAAACATCTGGTTTGTCCAGTCCTTTGACGACACCACGGTGAACCCCAACGAGTACTGCATCCCCACCTACAAGCGCTTGATGGCGGCTGGTGCCAAGAACGTCTGGATGTCCATGTTCGAGAGCGTGATTGGAACCGACACGCCCGGTCAGAGACTCTTTGGCCACTTCTCCTGGTGCTACGTATTCAACGACCAGGTCACCGGCGCCCAGGAACAGTCCACGGCCGATGTGAAACCCACCAACAACGGTGGCGGCACCGTGGCTCCCCAGGGCTTTGCCAACCTCTTTGAGTGGATGAACGCCCAGAGACGCACCGATCCCGTTCCCGTAACCAATCCCAGATGGTAATTAACAGAATCTAACACAACATGAATAAGATGAGATATATTGCAGCTCTGGCTGCCTGCGCAGCGGTTGTTTCGGCCCATGCGCAAACCCTGAAGATGGAGCCCCAGGTAGTGGGCGTGACCACTTATGAGGCCTCCACCGCCGTGAACCTGGTAGTGGTAAAGCCGGAAGTCAAGATTGACCTTCCCGATCCCTCCGTGTTTGCCGTCAACACCAACGGAACCGACCGCAACGTAATTTCCGTGTATCCTTCCGACGCCCGCGGCGCCTTTAATCCGGAAGGGGAGTACCTTGCCCTGGGCCTGGAGAAAGCTACGGGCCGAGGTTTGGGCCTTTCCAAAGCCGGCAGCGTCTGGAGAGAAGACTACAAGCTGAAGGTGGACCTGAAGAAGGGCAAAGCCCTCAAGGCCGGCAAGCAGAAATTCACTGCCATTGACTGCGAGACCGAGAAAGCCCTCAAGGACTTTGTCTCCGAGGCCGATTATTTCAACAAGGGCACCTTCACCGGCAAGGCTACCGGCAAAGTAGGGGACATCACCCTTACCTATGCCGCTTACGAGCCCTGGTCCCTCAAGGGAGACGGCAAGGCCAACCCGCTGGTGATCTGGCTGCACGGCGGCGGAGAAGGCGGCCTTGACGTGTCAATCACCCTGCTGGGCAACGAGGTGGTTTCCCTCATCCGTCCCCAGATCCAGTCCCACTTTACCACGGAAGGTGGCGAAGGCGGCGCCTACGTGCTGTCCGTCCAGTGCCCCACCATGTGGATGGGTACCGCCGACGGTGGCTTCAACCACGGAGACTATCCTTCCGTGTATGCCGACGTCCTCAAGTCCTGCATCGACAACTATGTGAACGAGCACCCCGACGTGGACCGCAACCGCATCTATGTGGGCGGCTGCTCCAACGGTGGCTACATGACCATGCTCATGCTGCTCCGTCACCCCCGCTTCTTCGCCGCAGCCTATCCCACCTGTGAAGCCTATATGGACCAGTACATCTCCGACGTACAGATCAAGCAGCTGGCCGAAGAAAACATCTGGATCGTCCAGTCCTACGACGACACCACCGTGGATCCAAAGACCCACTGCATCCCCACTTTCCAGCGCCTGGTCAAGGCCGGCGCCAAGAACGTCTGGATGTCCATGTTTGAGAGTGTAGTAGGTATTGACAACCCCGGTCAGAAACTCTTTGGCCACTTCTCCTGGTGCTACCTCTTCAACGATGTGGTAACCCTGTCCCAGGAGCAGAGCGAAGGCGATGTGAAGCCCTCCAACAACGGTGGCGGTTCCGTAGCCCCCCAGGGCCACGCCAACATCTATGAGTGGATGAACGCCCAGGTGCTCACCGCTCCCGAGATGCCCCAGCAGCCCGCCCGTGGTGGTCGCAGATAAGATACTCAGTATCAATACAAAAAAAAGACATCCGCGAAAGCAGATGTCTTTTTTTTGCTCCCCCTGTTGGACTTGAACCAACGACCCTCTGATTAACAGTCAGATGCTCTAACCAACTGAGCTAAGGAGGAATGTTTTCCATTCTCGTGGAACGGGATTGCAAAGGTACAACCTTTTTTGAATTCTCCAAAGGTTTTTGATAAAAATTTTCATAAGAAAACTTATCATTATTTTTAGTATCTTTGTACGATAATCCGTAAGCGCCTTACTAGTATGGATATTGACCTCCTTGCCAAAATGGTGAAAGAAGTGGTGATGGACCACGACGTTGTCACCCTGCCCGGTGTGGGCAGCTTTGTCGCAGAACTGGTTCCCGCCAGTTTTGCAGACCGCGGCTATACCATCATGCCGCCGTACAGGAGACTCTATTTCTCCCCCAAGCAAGGCGATGACACCCTCCTGGCCAGCCTGTATGCCCAATCCAACGGCATTTCAGAGGCCGATGCCACCCGTATCCTCACAGACTTCCTGGCAGAGATGAAGGAAGTGCTCAAGGTCAAGAAAACCATCGTTTTCCCCGGACTGGGCCGCCTAAGAGCCACCATGGAGAACCATTTCTTCTTTGTGGCCGATGAAGACCTGGACATCTATCCCTCTGGGTTCGGCCTGCAGCCCATTTCCCTCAAGACCCACGAGGAGACCAAGGAAGAGGTGGCCCAGGCCGTTGCCAGCCTGGCCGGCCTCCTGGAGAAAACGGAACCGGAACCCGTCCAGGAACCCGAACCCGAGCCCGTGGCCGAGCCCGAACCGGAACCGGTGGCAGAGCCCGAACCCGAGCCTGTGGCAGAACCGGAACCCGAACCGACCCCTGAACCCGAGCCGGAAAAAGAACCGGAAAAGAAAGAACCCGAAGAAGAGCACGTATACAACTACCAGAAGAAGAGAAGTTGGAAAGGCTTCTGGGTATTCCTTCTGATTGTGGTTATCATTGCCCTCACGCTGGCCATTGCGCTGGTGGCGGTGGGCTACTTTGCCCCCGAATGGCTGGATACCTTCCTGTATTCCCCCGAAGAGTATCAGATCCTACATAACTAAGCGTGTACCATGACCCCTGTCAGAAGAGAAGGATATAAGTTTTGCCAAGACCTAAGGGTTCCCTGTTACCAAACCAACCGTCAGACCCTCCTGAAACCGGCCGCCTTTATGGATATGGCCCAGGAGATTGCGTACTGGGCGGCCAGTGAACTGGGATTCGGTTATGATACGCTGCATGTGCACCACACCGCCTGGGTGCTGAGCCGCATGCACCTGCACTTTGAGGATTTCCCCAAGTGGAGAGACAACGTTTCCCTCTATACCTGGCACAAAGGGGCCGAAGGCCTCTTCTACCTCAGGGACTATGACCTCCGGGACCAGTCCGGCAGGTCCGTCATCCAGGGCACCAGCTCCTGGGTTGTGATTGACGAGCGCACCCGCCGTTTCGTGCGGCCCGAAGACCTTCAGAATCTTCTCCACACCGAAAACGTAGACCACGCCATCGCCACGCCTTCCCCCAAGATCCAACTGCCCCGCGAGGCCCAGCCGGAAAAGGTAGGGGAGCACACGGTCGCTTTCTCAGACCTGGACGTGGTGGGCCACACCAACAACGTGCGGTACGTGGTCTGGGCCATGGACTGCCTCCCCCTGGAAGAGGCCGAAAAGCCCGTCCGGGACCTGTACATCAACTTTAACAAAGAGACCACCCACGGAGAAAAGGTAGAGCTGTACCGCCTCCGGGAGGGCAACGCCTGGTACGTGGAAGGCCGGGTGGAAGGAAAGCCCTGCTTTGTGGTCAAACTGGATTACTAGACTATGAGAGATTTATTTTTTGGATATGGAGTCGCCCATACCATCATGCTGCTGGCCTTTGTCATCGGCGTGGGTTTGTATTTGGGCCGATTCAAAGTAAAAGGCATTTCCCTGGGCTCCACCTGGATCCTGTTCATGGGCATCCTGATGGGCCATCTGGGCTTTACGGGAGACCTCACCATCCTCCACTTCGTGAAGGAGTTCGGCCTCATCCTCTTCGTCTTCTCCATCGGCCTGCAGGTGGGTCCCGGTTTCTTCCACTCGTTCCGTAGCGGCGGTGTCAAGATGAACCTCCTGGCCGTGATGAATATCCTCCTGGCCATGGGTGTGACCTATGCCATCTCCGTGGTTTCCGGAGAAAAGCTCACCACCATGGTGGGCGTCATGTCCGGTGCCGTTACCAATACGCCCGGCCTGGGTGCCGCCCAGCAGACCTTCTCGGATCTGGCGGTGGCCGAGGGCAGCAGCGTCCTGGCAGCGGGTCAGGCCTCCGAGGGCCTGGCATCGGGCTATGCCGTTGCCTATCCCATGGGCGTGATGGGTGTGATCATCGTCCTGCTCCTATTCAAGGCTATCTTCAAGATTGACCACAAGAAGGAACTGCAGCAGCTGGAAGATATTGACAAAGGAGGCGAGCATGCCCGCCGCATGCATGTGGCCGTAGAAAACCCTGCCATCTTTGGCAAGAAGCTCTATGACATCGTCCACGATTTCGAAGGAGACTATGTGGTGTCCCGCGTGATGAAGGGAGACCAGGTTCTCTTCCCTTCGGCCGATATGATCCTGGAAGAAGGGGACAAACTCCTGCTGGTGACCTCCCCCGGAGAGGTGGACCGCCTGCGCATCCTCTTTGGCCAGGAAGTGCCGCTGCACGTGCAGGACTGGCAGGAAAAAGACCACACCCTGGTTACCCGCCGCGTCACCGTGACCAATCCCAAGCTCACCGGTAAAACCATCAAGGACCTTCGCCTGCGCAGCGCCTATGGCGTGAGCGTAACCCGCGTCATCCGTGCCGGTGTGGAGCTGGTGGCCCGTCCCACCCTCTACCTCCAGCTGGGAGACGGCCTCATCTGCGTGGGCACGCAGGAGAACATCGACCAGGTGTCCGGTATCGTGGGTAATTCCAACGCCGCCCTGAACAAGCCCTACCTGGTGCCCATCTTCCTGGGAATTGTGGTGGGTGTCATCTTCGGCTCCATTCCCTTCCGCTTCCCCGGCATTCCGCAGGCCATCAAACTGGGCCTGGCCGGCGGTCCGCTCATCATTGCCATCCTGCTGGGCCACT